>CAZWFH010000004.1:0-32544 GCA_964632105.1 uncultured Atribacterota bacterium | reverse complement strand
TCTTTATATGGATTTACTCGATTTATTCCTTATTGGGAGCGCAGGGGGAATCTGGTTTTTAAAATACCTCCCGTCCAGAAAAATCTATCCCTTTTAGTGAATATTCCCCGAGCTAAACCCCTTAGCTTTGATCTGAATCCTAAAATTCCTATTTCTCCGCTACCACAACCAGTTGCTATTATAGTAGATGGAGAGATAGCCAAGATAGATATTCTGGGTTTGACCAGAGCAAGTATGATTAAGGGACAGTATCCAGAGAAAGACCAGCAATATTTAATCTTAGATATTATTACCCGTTGTACCCCCTTTGATCAGGGAAATCTTATATTACAATCCGGGGAACAGTTTATATTGTTGGATCAATCAGGAAATAAATATTCTATTTCTGAGGATACTAAAATCTTCCCTCATGGCATAAAATCAGAACAGATAGTGCCTGCCGGTACTGCCCGGAGGTTTAATCTTGTTTATGAAGTTCCCCTTAATATTCAGAAAATTACTCTTTACTATCGGGGATTTACCCTGGAAGAAAATATTCCTATAAAGGCAAAATAAGAGGTGAAAAAGAATGCTCTAACCTGAATATATAAACCTAATTAATTATACTTGAAAGATAAGAGAAATATTTAATAAATTAAAAATAAGGAGGATTTTACTATGTATAATTTACTCCGTACCAGGTACCTTTGTTTGATATTTTTAATAGTAATATTATTTACTTGTCTACTATTTACCTCTCAAGCTTATTTGCAATCCGAATTAGAATCTAATGACGAAAAAGAGCAGGCCAATGAACTTAAATTAGGGGAAGATATGAAAGGATTCTTCCAAGAAAAGGGTGATGAAGATTGGTATAAGCTGACAGTTAATGTACCTGGCAAGAATATAATACGGATTGATTTAAGTGCTGTACCCGATGTTGATTCTGGCATCGAAATTTATGATGAGCAAGAACGCAGTTTAAAAATATCTGATACAGGTGAAGAAGGTGAAGCCGAGGCCATCATTAACCTGGGGGTGACCGAAGGTATCTACTATATTAAAGTTAGAGCATATGAGATGAACCAAAATGATAGTTATACCCTGAAGACTCAATTGACCGGTCCCTGGCAGGAAGGTCAGGAATTTGAGTTAAATGACCAAAAAGAGCAGGCCAATGAACTTAAATTAGGGGAAAGTATAGAAGGATTCTTTCAAGAAGAAGATGATAAAGATTGGTATATAGTAACTGTACCCGAAGAAGGTTTGGATATATTGGTTATAGAGTTATCGGCTGTCCCTCAAGTAAATTTATATATTAAATTACTTGATTATGAAGGTACAGAAATAAAATGTGCGGATATAGGTGGTACAGGAGAAGAAGAAGTTATGGTAAGGATGAAATTCCCTTCTGGTAAGTACTATGTAAAGGTGGAGGGCGGACAGGTAAATACTGAGGAACCATATACCTTACGAGTAGGTAAACCTACGGTGACACCTGCTACGGCAGAGGAAGTAAGACAAGCTCTTACCAGGGCTTTGGATTATCTGGCCCGTGAACAGACTAAAGAGGGTTACTGGTCGCAAAGTAGACATGATGATAAAGTTGGAATAGCAGGTCTTGCCCTACAGGCTTTTATCGGGGGAGAGTGTACGCCGAAAGATTATAGTTCTAATATCAATGCGGCCATAAATTTTCTTAAAACCGAGTATCATCCGAGCTCAGAATATCAGTCAGGTACGAAAGATAGGGCAATTTATGGAGGATTGATTGCAGAAAGTGAGCCTATGTATGAGCATGCTATCGCTACTTTAGCTTTGATTGAAGCATTGGTAGAGATGAATGACCTCAGTCTTACCCCTTTAATAGAGGATGCCCTTCAACTAACCATACGAGCCCAAAATACGGAGCACAAACCAGAAATATTAGGAGGACCAATTAATGTGGATTCAGAAGATTATGGCGGATGGCGTTATGTTCCAGATAGTTCAGACAGTGATATTTCGGTAACCGGTTGGCAGATATTAGCCCTTAAAGGGGCTCTCAGTGCGGGGTTTAGTGTCCCCGAGTGGTCATTACCCAAAGCGGCAGACTATCTCAGGTCTTGTTATGATGAAGATCATCATTCCTTTGGCTATACCTCACCTGGAGAAGGATGTGCCCGAACCGGTATAGGTGTACTGGGATTACAGCTCTCCGGTTATCCCGATGACCCCTTCATTAAGCCGGCTTTGCGCTATATGCAAGATAATGCACCTACCTGGGAATTTGAAGACCCCGCCGGAGATGGTTGGCCCTTTTATTATTGGTATTACGGAAGCCGGGCCATGTTGCTGGCTGGAGGAGAAGATTGGCGTATCTGGAAAAACTGGACCTGCCGTCTATTAGTTGACCATCAGAATAGTGATGATAGTTGGACGGGAGCTCAAAGTGAAGAAGAAATGGAGATCTACACTACTGCATTAGGGGCCCTCATGTTGGAACTCTGTTGTGGACATTTACCGGTCTATATGCATGAAAAAGTAAGAATACCTATAATGCCTGGCCTGGTAAAGGTCAACTTTATGGAAGGATTGGCCCAAGAGACTACCAAAAATGTGGAACTTATCCTGGATGCCTCTAACTCTATGTGGGGTCAGATAAAAGGAGAAAGTAAAATCTCTATTGCCAAGGAAGTATTGAGTCAAATCATTAGGGGGCTTCCCGAGGAAATGAACGTGGGTTTACGTCTCTATGGTCACCGCTATAAAGTTAAGGATGAACGTGCCTGCCAGGATACGGAATTAATAATTCCTATTGGACCTTTGCAGAAAGACCAACTTATTCAAACCATTGAAAAAATTACACCCAGAGGAAAAACCCCTTTGGTTTATTCTATTCTACAATCACCCCAAGATTTTATAAATTTAAGGGGAGGAACAGTTGTGCTGATTAGTGATGGTATTGAAAGTTGTGAAGGGGATATTAAGTCCATTGCTTCTAAGTTAAAGGAATCAGGTATAGAGTTAACAGTCAATATTATCGGATTTGGTATCAAAGAGGAAGAAGCTCGGAAGCAGTTAGAAGCTATCGCTCAGTCTACAGGGGGGATTTACTTAGATGCCAAAGATTCCCAAGAATTGCTTTCTTCTCTTCAACAGACTTTGAAGATTGAATATGACCTCATTGACGAAAAAGGAAAAGTAAAAGCCAGCGGTTATGTAGGAGGAGAAGCGGTATCTATCTTAGAAGGAGAATATATTCTCCAGTTAAAGTTAGAACCCACCTTCTTAGAGACAAAAGTGGTAGTTAGTCCGGCCAAAACCTCTGTATTCCTCTTGAAAAAAGAGGAGGGCAAATGGACCATTAAAAAACAAGATTAATCCGGATTATCTAAATATGGTCCCTATTTTATTCTAGAAGAGATGGTTAAGATTGGAGAAAGCATTATAGAAAAAGGCAAAATAGTAGGAAGGGTTAAGGATGTGATGATTGCCGGTAATGCCATAGAAGAACTAAAAAATATAGCTGCTCTGGGGAAAAAATCCAAATGGATTTCAGGTAAATACAAATTCCCCCATATTTACCTTAAGTCCCTTTCCATAACTACCAAAAAAGTTACTTAATTACTGAGCATTAACAACCGTCCCCCTGACATTTGACATTTACACTAAAACAATAATAGAGGACAATATTATGAAAGTTTTAGTCTTAAACGGATCACTAAAAGGTGATAACGAATTAAAAATCGTTCATGAGATCATTGTTGATGTACTCGAAGATAATGGTTGTGATATTGATTCATTAATTCTTCATGAAATAGAAATCGCGAGTTGTCTGGGGTGCTTTGGTTGCTGGGTTAAAACTCCTGGTATTTGTGTGATTAACGATGAAGGAAGAGACATTGCAAAAGCGGTGATACAAAGCAATCTGCTCATCTTTCTCACACCTGTAATTTTTGGAGGATACTCATCCGAACTCAAGAAGGCATTAGATAGATTGATTCCAATAATCTCACCTTTTTTTGAGAAAATAGAAGGAGAGATTCATCATCAACGACGTTATGACCAGTATCCTCGTCTTATTGGTGTAGGTGTACTACCCAATAAAGATGAGAAAAGTGAACAGATATTCAATACTCTAATCTACCGCAATACAATTAATATGCACAGTCCCTCTTATGCAAGTGGCGTAGTATATAGTAATCAGGAAGCTGACGAGATACGAAAAAACTTTCAGAGATTTTTAGCCAAAGTAGGGGTGGGAAAATGAATACACAAAAACGTGTTCTACTTTTAGTTGGAAGCCCCAGAAGGCCTAAAAGTACATCGGAGTCTCTTGGGATGTACCTTCTTGATAGGTTAAATGAAAAAGGGTTAATTACTGAAAAGATAAGTATACATACATCGCTAAAATCAGATAGGGGTTTGGATAATCTATTATCTACCGTTGATAGGTCTGGTATCATTATTTTAGCATTTCCACTTTATATAGATAGTCTTCCCGCACCGGTTATTAAAGCCGGCATAGAAATAGTCCCGGTATCAGAATTAGTTAAATAAAACCTTTCTAAAAATAATAATTTTATACTATCTATTTTTGTAGTAATGATATTATTAATTTAAACGTTCTTCAGTTTTAAAATTTCAAATTCCCAAAAATTTCCCAAAATTTTCGAAAAAGTCCCTTGACAAATATTATATATAATATATTATATATAATATATAATGTTAAGAGATGTAAATTATAATTTATAAAAAGATTGAGGTAATATTTAAAAAATGGAAAATTTCTCAAAGATAAGAAATCATGAAACATTAAAGAAAAGGGTTTATCGTGCAATAAAATTGATGATTATTAATGAAAAAATTAAGCCGGGTAGTAGATTATTAATGAAAAAGATAGCTATGCAGCTAGGAGTAAGTATTACACCGGTTCGAGAAGCATTACAAAAATTATCCACAGAAAGGTTAGTTAAAAATATTCCTTATCAAGGAATGATTGTAAGCACTGTTTCTATTAAAGATTTTCAAGAGGTATTACCTATTTGCGGAGCCTTATCAGGTCTATCAGCTCAAATTTTAGCCAAAAAAGATAATAAAAGGGAAATAAAAGATTTAGAAAGAATTATTGAAGAAATGGCTATTTCTATTAATGAAAATGATGAATTGATTTATGCTGATTTAGATAATAAATTTCATAATTATATAATTAATGCTGGCGGAAATTCTCGAATAATAGAAATTTATAACAATTTAAGTAATTTTATTAATAGTTATAGACTTAGGTCACTTAATATCGAAGAAAGATTTAAGCGATCTTTAGAAGAACATCGATCTATCATAAAAGCAATAAAAAGGTCAGATCTAACGGAAGCAAATAGACTGTGTCAGATACATACTGAAAATATGCTCCAAAATATTATAAAAAGTTTGAAGGTTTTAAAAAATTAGAAATAAGATAATTTAAATTTATTAATTAATAACAAAAATAATCTAAAAATTAACCATATAGCATAATATTAACGGTTGTATTTTACTAATTCCAATTTTAAATAGCCTTATAATTATTTAATTTAAAAAATCTATTGATAGAAGGTTTATACTTAATAAAAAATCTAAAATAGATAGATAGATAGAGTCTAATAAATAAAAAATATAACAGGAGGTAATTTGTAAATGAGCGCAGATGATTTTATTACGAATATTGTGAACGTTGCTTCCGTTCCAAAGTTAATATATGGAGCAGATACTTATAAAAAAATAGCGGAAGAAATAAAGTCTTTACAATGTCAGTATCCTGTAATTATTGCAGATAAGGGCGTTGAAAAAGTAGGTATTGTTGAAAAAGTAAAAAGTTATTTAGAAAAAACGGGTTTTAAAGTAAGTTGTTGGTGTGAAATTTCCGGAGAACCTGTTTTAGAAGTGATCGAAAAAGGGATTGAATATGTTAGAGAAGGGAATTTTGATATAGTTATAGGTCTGGGTGGCGGAAGTGCTATGGATAGTTCAAAAGTAATAGCTGCCCTAAAGACCAATTCAGGATCGCTAAGTGAGTACTTATTGGGAGGTAAGCTATTTGCTAAGCGACGTTTGCCTTTAATTTTAGTACCAACTACTGCTGGAACTGGAAGCGAAGTAACTGGAGATGCCCTATTTTTTGTGGGAAATAAGAAAAAATGTTTAGGCAACCCTTCATTGATTCCCGAAGTGGGAATTTTAGATCCTATGCTTACTATTTCGATGCCTGCAAAATTTACCGCTAGTACCGGTTTAGATGCTTTATCCCATGCAATAGAGGGAATGATGACCACTTATTCTACACCATTAATGGATGAATTAGCTATTTACGCTACAAAGTTAATTGTTAATAATCTCGAGAAAGCATATTGGCAAGGAAGCAATTTAGAGGCAAGAGGAAATATGCTTATTGCAGCTAGTCTTGCTAGTATAGTTTCCATGAATTGTTTTCCTTCTTGGCCCCATAGTGTAGGTTATACTTTAACTAAACGATATAACCTTCCTCATGGTGCATCTTGTGTTGTCGCTTTACCTTACGTCATGTACTACAATTTACCTATGTGTGAAGATAAATTTGCAACTATGGCAGAAGCAATTGGTTTAAGTGTAGAAGGGTTAACTACAAGAGAGAAAGCTATAGAGGTCATTATGTATGTGTATGATTTGATTAAAAGACTTAACCTACCTGTAAACTTACAAGAGATAAATGTGCCTAAAGAAAAGCTTGATGAATTAGCTAAAGAATGTTTAACAGAGTATAATCGACCATATAATATTTGTGATACTGACTTTCCTAGGATGAAAAAGTTATATGAAGCGATGTGGAAAGGGGAAATAGAAGAGTAATAAAGCAAACTAGATATTTTTCTCTCTATCTAAAGAAAAATTTCTAAAAAATAGATTATAATTTTAGAAAATAAGTTATTTGTATGGGATATACTACAGAATTTTAAATAGCAAATAAGAGAAAACAGTCATTCTTATTCATATTATATTTAGAATATCAGGTATTGTATATAAATAATTTTTTGAATTTCAATTCTATGAGATTATTAAATATTACCATATTAAACAAGGGAGGTAGCAATGTCGCATAAGGCCATTTTAACTTATCCTGAAGGGTGTACAGGCTGCAGAAGATGTGAAATAGCATGTTCGGAACACTTTGCAGGTAAAGTGCAACCTAGCATTTCCAGAATTCTTATTTTAAATTTTAGTGAGGGGCTTATAGATATACCACTTGTTTGCAGACAATGTGAGGTTGAAGTTCCTCCGTGTTGGAAAGTATGTCCAAAAAATTGTTTTTCCCGAGATAAAAATACAAGTTCAGTTACAATTAATTTGGAAGAATGTATTGGGTGTGGAAAGTGTGTTAAGGCTTGCCCAATTGGCGCAATATTTCTTAATTCTGAAACTCACAAAGCATATAAATGTGAGTTATGTATTACCGAAAATTCTTCTCTCCCTCCCTGTGTAAAGGCATGTTCATGCAATGCTTTAGAATATGGTGAGACCCCATTTGATGCTTCTAAAGAATCAACTCCTGAGAAAATAGCTTTATCTTTAACAAAAAAGTTGATAGGAGGCATAAAATGAAAAACATTAGTAAAGGTTTTGTAGGAAAAATATTAGAAATTAATTTGTCTAACCATAAAACACAAATTAAACCAATAGATTTAGAAGAGGTAAAAAAATATATTGGAGGAAAGGGCTATGCAACAAAATTGCTTTGGGATTGCATGGTTGCTAAAAATGCCCAAATAGATGTCCTTGATCCAGCTAATCCTTTAATTTTTGCTACCGGTCCTTTAACCGGAACCAGCTTACCTCCTTCAGCTAGAGCTTGTGTAGTTTCAATATCTCCTCTAACTGGTATATATGATGATTCTCATGTAGGTGGACATTTTGGTCCAGAGATGAAATTTGCTGGTTATGATTTTATTATAATTAAAGGAAACTTAGAGGAGCCTGGTTATATTTTTATTAATGATGATAAGATTGAAATTAAAAGTGCTATTGATTTATGGGGAAAAGATGTTTATGAAACTGACGAATTATTAAAACGGAAACATAAAGACAGAAGAATTCAAGTAGCTTCTATTGGACCAGCAGGAGAAAATTTAGTGAGATATGCCAGTATTACTTTTTCTTTACATCATCATGCTGCAAGAGGTGGGTTAGGTGCGGTAATGGGAGCAAAAAAGCTTAAAGCAATAGTAGTTAAAGGAACTGGTTATATAGATGTTAACGATTTGGCAAAGTTTGAAGAATTTTCTGACGAATGTGCTAAATCTATAAATGCTGACATCAATTTGGCTACTATGAAAAAATACGGAACTGGAAGGTCGATAAGCTGGTCAAATAATATGTATCTTTATCCTACCCGAAACTATCAGGAGGCACATTTTGAATATGCTGATAATCTTAATGGAGAGAAACAAGAAGAAAAACTTTGGATTCAAACGAAAGCATGTTTTGGATGCTCAATTCATTGTAGCCATATGGGAATTATCAATGAAGGTCCGTATAAGGGAACAATTTTTAAAGGGATAGAATATGAAGTATCAGATTTACTCGGAGCAAATTGTGGGGTTGGTGATTTGAATGCAGTTGCCTATGGAAATATGCTCTGTGATAAATTAGGTTTAGATGCATTATCAACTGGTTCTATAATTGCCTGGGCAATTGAGTGTTACCAAAAGGGAATATTAGATAAAAAAGATGTAAGTGACTTAGATTTAAAGTTTGGTAATTATATTGATATAAATAAACTCATTAGAAAAATTGCTTATCGGCAGGGATTAGGGGATCTTTTAGCAGAAGGAGTAAAAAGGGCTTCAAAGAAAACAGGAAGAGGATCTGAAGATTTTGCCATGCATGTTAAAGGATTAGAACTACCAGGTTGGGGAATTAGATCTGCTCCTTCTATGGGATTAAATTATGCTACTACTGATCGGGGAGGTTGTCACCAAAGGGCATTTCCTATTTCGTATGACCTAGGAGCAAAGACTCCTGATGGGAAAATATTAGATAGATTTGGTACGGAAGGCAAGGCCAAAGTTACCAAAAGTCAACAAGATGCAACTGCTTCTTTATATTCTCTTATTGCTTGCGATTTTTCAACTGGGACATTAGGTACAAAAAGGCTTATAAAATTATTAAACTTGGCTACTGGTTGGGATTATGATGAAAAAGAATTTATTAAAACTGGTGAAAAGATCTGGAATCTTTCTCGAGTTATAAATTTTAAAAATGGTATCAGCAAAAAAGATGATACTTTACCAAGAAGAATTTTTAAAGATAAGATTTCTGTAGATTATGGCATAAAGACAAACCTTCCTGAAGAAAATTTCATAAAAATGTTGAATGACTATTATGAGAAAAGGGGGTGGGATCCTAAAACTGGCAAACCAACTCCTAGAAAATTAGATGAACTTGATTTGGGTTTTTGTGAGATTTAATAAAAGCGAACATTCCATACTAAAAAAGAATGAAGACTAAATAGTGCGATGACCGATAAAATTATAAAAAAGGGTGTGATAGATTATTATAAAAATAAAATTTAAAATTTAAAGGAGATGAAAGCCCTAAAAAAATATAATTAATTATTTTTGATAGTAAATCTGGAAAATTCCAAGGGATGCCAGTATGCAAGAAGAAGGAGCAGCAGGTAAATATATTAAATTTATAGGTACTATTAAAGACAGAGAAAATATTTTTAATCGATTAAAAGCAGGTGACCCTGTTTATATGAAAGGACATGTAGTAATGTATTTGGGTAGAGTTGGGAATAATTATTATGTGATCCATTCTGGAGCCGGATACGGCACAAGAAATAAAGATGGAAGCACAAGACCGATTACGGTTCATGGAGTTTTTGTTATGGAGTTACAGCAACTGCTGATGAGCGGAGAAAAAAGTTATTTAGAGGCATTTACAACTGCACGTCAATTTCAAATTCAATAATGTGAAATATCACCCTCACTACTTATTTGACTGCTATCAATAAAATATTGTCAGACTTGATATAGATTCTTCAGTCCTTTAATTAAAGGCTTCGTCATTTCGGCTTTTTTTCAATTTTTTATTTCTATTATTAAATCATGTAATTTCATTAGAAAATAGCAAATTTAAAGGTTAAATTGTAAAATAATAAATATTTTTTGATTTTATTGAAAAAAAAGAAGATTTTTTTATTATTATGTGGTATTATAAATTATAATAATAAAAAAGAAGGCAAAAATAAATTAAGGATGTGAATAAGGATGGCACAAATACAGGGGAAAAACGGTTTGCCCAATGGTATTTTAAGGATTAAAAGCCAACTTACTTCTTTAAAGCCAGCAGAAAGAAGAGTGGCTGATTATATATTAGATAATATTAATGAAGTTATTCATCTTTCTATTATAAAGATGGCCGAGAATGTGGGGGTAAGCGAGGCTACAGTAGTTAAATTTTGTCAACATATTGGTTATTCAGGTTACCAGGAACTAAAAATTATCTTGGCACAAGCTGGGGAAAAAGAACACGGAGAGCATATTTATGGCGAAATTGAGGCCAACGACGACATTAATATCATCATTAAAAAGATCTTTCAAATTTATAACCAATCATTAAATAATACCAAAGAATTACTACAAAATACCGATGTGAAAACCAGTATTGAGATGATTTTAAAAGCTCGCAGGTTGTATTTCTTTGGTTTTGGGGCTTCGGGAATTGTAGCAGAGGATGCAGATTTGAAATTTAAAAGGATTAATTATATATCTGAGGCTTTAACAGATAATCACAAGCAGAAGACAATAGGGGCTTTATTAACCAAGGAAGACGTAGTAATTGCCATATCTGATTCGGGGAGGACTAAAGAATTGATGGAGTCACTTAAAATAGTTAAGAATGCAATGGCAAAAATTATTGCTATTACTTCTAATTTAGGTTCCCCTATTACTAAATTAGCAGACATTACTTTACTTACTTCATCCCAAGAGACACCTTTTAGAGGCAGTGCTTTAGCTTCGAGAATGGCCCAATTAGCAGTAATCGATGTATTGTTTTTGGGGGCAGCTACTGCTGAATATGATAAGACCTTAGAGGCTTTAGAAAAGACGAGAGTAGCCTTGCAAGAAAGTAAATTGTAATTAAATTATAAATACATAAAAAAATAGTTAATGATGAGGGCATAATATGGCATTAAATAATAAAATTTCTAGAATCACTGAAGAAAGAAACCCTGCTAGCATGAAGATTGATCAGATGGATACGGAGGAAATAATATCTTTGATTAATCAGGAAGATGCCAAAGTGGCTGAGGCTGTTAGAGCAGAAATACCCGCTATCGAAGAGGTAGTTGATATGATTGTTGCCAGAATGAAAGAAGGAGGCCGACTGTTTTATATAGGGGCAGGAACCAGTGGCAGATTGGGGATATTAGATGCGATAGAATGTGGACCTACTTTTGGGGTGGAAAACGGCAAAGTAGTAGGTATTTTAGCTGGAGGGGAAAAGGCCATGTTTGTTTCACAGGAAGAAACAGAAGATGATTTTGATATGGGGGCAAAAGCAATAAAAAAATTTAGTATAAATGATTTAGATAGTGTAATTGGGATAGCTGCTAGTGGGAATACTCCTTATGTGTTAGGAGCTATAGAAGAGGCCAAAAAACATGGGGCTCTTACCATTGGACTTATTTGTATTATTGATTCACTCTTGGAAAAAAAAGTAAATATAGCAATCGCCCCCATTGTAGGACCTGAAGTGATTACAGGATCCACCAGAATGAAAGCAGGGACAGCCCAGAAGATGGTTTTAAATATGATATCTACTACAGTGATGATTAAACTAGGCAAGGTTTATTCTAACTTAATGGTCGACCTTAATTCTTCTAATTATAAACTGAGAGAGAGAGCTAAAAATATTTTTATGAAGATTACTAATGCCAATTATGAAATAGCAGCAGAATATTTAAAAGAGACTGATTATAATATTAAAGCGGCCATTGTAATGTATAAAAAAGGAGTTACTCTGGAGAAAGCATTGAAACTGTTGAAAGAAAAGGAAGGAATTTTGATCAGGATAATTGATTGAGGTGGTCGCAAGAAAGAAGAAGTAAAAGAGTAGAAAGTTTATGTCAAAGATTTGTAACAAAGAAATACATTATGATTGGGACGCTAAAAAGAAGGGAGGTGTTATTTTAAGGTTTAATTAGTTTAATGAATTAAAATTTTGAGAACTAAAAAATAAGGAGGAAAAAATGAAAAAATTTATTTTATTGTTAATTGTTTTAGTATTAATTGTAACTATGTTAGTGCCTTCTGTGCTAGCAGAATCGAAAAATACGGTTACAATATGGAGTTGGAGAGGTCAAGATGCTGAGGTATGGCAGAAAGTTGAAAATGAGATGAAAAAACAAGGAGTGGACATTAAGATTGAGTTTACGCCTGTTATGCAGACAGAGTACGACTCTAAAGTTAACCTCAGTCTTCAAACAATGACAGGTCCAGATCTTGTTTATTCCAGAAGGCTTCCTGGTGGATATATGCAAACTTTAATTGAAAATTCGTTGTATTTACCACTTAATGAGAAAATAGATCTATCTAATTTTCCACAAGCTGCATTAAATTCAGTAACTTATAACGGAAAGGCGTATGGGGTGCCCTTTGCCGTACAGGTAGTTGGAATATTTTATAATAAAGATATATATGCTAAGTATAATCTCTCTATTCCAAAGACATGGGATGAGTTGGTAAGCAATGCTGAAGTTTTACAAAAGAATGGCATTACCCCATTTTTTGTTGCTGGTAAAGAAGCATGGATATTGAATATGCAACACGCTATGTGTGGTGTTAGCATTCTTGGACCGGAGTGGATAAAGGATCTTACTGAAGGAAAAACTAATTTTCTTGATCCTAAATGGATTGATCTTAATAGAAAATTAAATGACCTTAAAAAATATTACCAGGATGGCTTTATGGCAAATTCCAATCCAGATCAAGACGCTGCTTTTGCCTTCGGTCAGTCGGCTATGGTTTTCTTTGGTATTTGGGGATATCAGAACTGGAAAACTTTCAATCCCGATATAAATGTTGGTTACTTTATGGTTCCTCCTGCTCGAGCAGACCAAAAGCCATATGCCTATACATACATGGATGGTGCTATTGCTATGACTTCGAGTGTTAAGAATAAAGAGCTTGCAAATAAAGTTTTGGAATTTGTTGCTACCCCAAAATTTGGCACAATCTTTTCTAATGTAACTTTCAATATTTCTGCAGTCCCTGGAGCTGAAACACCAGATGATCCTCTTTTCAAAATTGTAGTAGATGCTTATAATAATCACGCTTCGCCATATGTTTATTGGGTTGGTTCGGTGTTTACTACTCAGAAGCCGTCTCTTGGTGAAGATGTTCTGAGTCCAGGTATGCAAGCTATGTATCTTGGCAAAATAACTCCTGAGGAACTAGCAAAGATGGCCCAAGATGCAATTTCTCAGTGGTATGTACCACTAATGAAAAAGTAATTAAGTATGACGTTCCTCCTCGTTTTATTAAAAAAAACGGGGAGGAACCTCTATAGAGGTGGAGGGATGAAGTTAAAACAAGGGCATCTTGCAATTTTTATATTGCCAGCTATGATTTTGTATACTATTTTCATAATCTATCCATTGATAAGCAGCTTATTTTTAAGTTTATATAGTTGGTCTGGGGTTGGAGAGAAAATTTTTATCGGATTTAAGAATTTTCAAGAGATCTTTAATGGTTTTTTTCGGAAAGAATTTTTTAATGCTCTTTTTCATAATTTGTATTTTTTTATAGTTGTAACTACTCTCGAATTAGGGCTTGGTTTTTTTATTGCTCTTATGCTGGCAACTAAAATCAAAGGGTCTCGGGTTTTTAAGGTAGTGACTTATATACCGAATGCAATTCCCATTGTTCTTGTGGGATTTATGTGGGGATTATTCTTAAATCCCCAAGTAGGTCTTATAAATCAAACTTTTAGAGCCCTTGGTTTAGATTCATTAGCACAGCCATGGCTTGGTGATCCTAATTTGGCACTCAGCACTATAATGCTTGTTAATGTATGGAGAAATCTGGGATTTTATGTCCTTGTACTTTTTGCAGCAATTTTAAATGTATCACCTGATTTAATAGACGCTGCTTATATAGATGGAGCAAACAATTGGAAGGTAATATGGCATATTATATTTCCACTGACGTTTTCAACAATTAGAACACTTATCATCTTGCTTTTTATCTGGAGTTTCAATACCTTTGATATAATTTATTCCCTCATAGGAGTTCAGGCGGGTCCGATTAGGTCTACAGATGTTCTTGGAACTCTCTTTTATAGGACAGCTTTTGGTGGGCTTGGTAGTAGTGCAACAGATATGGGGCTTGGCGCAGCGGTAACTGTTTGTATATTCTCTATTGTTATGCCGGTTTCTGTTCTTTATGTATACCTTATTGAAAAGAAAAAAAGGAGTATCTAACACATGCTTAAATTAGGAAGATATAGAAATATAATAGTTGGTGTACTACTATGTATTTATTGTATGATAAACTTGATCCCATTTTTAATGATTATTATGAACTCATTCAAATCAATGCGAGATATTTTTTTAAAACCCTTTTCCTTTCCTATGAAACCTCTTGTTCAAAATTACGTGGATGCCTGGAATCAGGGGAGGATAGGGACTGGTTATTTAAACAGTACTTTAATAGCTGTGATTTCTGTCATAGGCATAATTATTATTTCTTCAATGTTTGCTTATGCTATCTCTAAATATGAATTTCCAGGAAGACAAACTCTCTATACATATTGTATGCTTGGTCTTGCGCTTCCAGTACGACTTGCAGTTATACCGATATTTATTCTAATGAAAAACCTTGGGTTAGTCAATAGCCGTCTTGGTTTAATAATAATCTATGTTTCTGTCAATATTCCTTTTTCAGTATTTTTGTTAAAGAATTTTATTGATGGAGTACCAAATGAAATAGAAGAAGCAGCTCAGATAGATGGAGCAAATGCTATACAGATATACTGGAAAATAATACTACCCCTAATAAGGCCGGCCCTTTTAATAGTCTCGATAGTTTGCTTTGTTGGTGTGTGGAATGACTTTTTTTTCCCACTAATATTTATTAATGACAGGTCAAAGGCAACGATAACTCTTGCTGTTTCTACATTCTTTGGTGACTATTCAAATCAGTGGAATCTTTTATTTGCAGGATTATCTTTATCAATAATGCCTAGTATCGTGCTATTTCTGATATTCTCTAAGCAGTTTATAGCTGGAATGACTCAAGGAGCTATTATAAAGTAGAACGGAAAATATTTCCAGAGATCGAAAAAATATAAATAAATCCATACGTAGAACTGTACTAATATAATTTAATTTTTAAAAATGAGATAATTAATTATTTATTAGAGATTTGAATTTATCTTGTTTGACTATGGTTACTAGCGAAAGAAGATGATTGTTTAGAGTATTATTTATAATAATCAAGAAAGGAATAGGGGGTAATAAGAATGGATTATGTATCAGGACTGGATAATTTTTTAGAGGGTAGATATGCTATAGTCAAAGGCAGTAAAGTTGGTCTGGTAACTAACCATACTGGTTTAAATAGAAATTTAAACAGCAATATTGATTTATTTTTTGATCATTCTGATATAAGCCTTACTGCTTTATTTAGCCCTGAGCATGGGATTCGTGGTAATGTGGAAGATACAATTAAAATTAATAATAGTATAGATTTTTATACAAAATTACCGATTTATAGTTTATACGGTAGATATGAAAAACCTACACCTACAATGTTAAAAGATATTGATATTTTAATTTATGATATCCAGGATATTGGGGTTAGATTTTATACTTATATTAGTACATTATTTTATTGTTTGGAGAGTTGTGCTGAAAATAATATTTCTTTTATTGTTTTAGATCGTTTAAATCCTATAGGAAGAAAAGTAGAAGGTAATTTGGTTCAACCCAATTTTCAATCTTTTTTTGGTTTATATCCACTTCCTCAAAGACATGGTATGACAGTAGGTGAATTGGCTAAATGGATGAATAGTGAATTTAATATTGGAGCAGAATTGAAAGTTTTAAAGTTAAGGGGTTGGCATGGTGAGTATCTTGATCAAATAGGAGATCTCTTATGGATCCCTCCTTCGCCTAATATACCCCATTTTAAAACAGCATTGGTTTATCCCATTACTTGTTTATTTGAAGGGGTTAATATTTCAGAGGGAAGAGGAACGGCAAACCCTTTTGAGTATATTGGCGCACCATGGATAGATCCTTATAAGTTAAATGAATATATGAAAGAAAAAGCCTTAGCGGGAATTTTATTTAGACCAGTTTTTTTTGTCCCAACCTTTTCTAAATATAAAGGTGTTGAATGTGGTGGAGTACAAGTATTAATTAAAGATAGAGATAAATTAGATAGTTATTTAACAGGGTTAACTTTACTTAAGGCAATTTTAGATTTATATCCCAATGAAAAGATTTGGTTGGAACCAGATGAAGGAGATAAATATTTCTTTGACCTTCTTATGGGGACTGATCAAGTAAGAAAAGAGTTAAATAAAGGAAAAGAGCCAATTGATATTATTAATAGTTGGCAAAAAGATAAAGAGCAGTTTATGTCTGTGCGAAGAAAATACCTCATGTATTAAAATAATAGATGTAAGCGTTTTAATATATAGTAAAGATATTTTTATTGATAATAAAAACTTTATAGTTTAGTAAAAATCAAAGGAGATCATGGGGTGGCATTTAAACAAAATAAAAAAGAAAAGATTTCTCAATTTATTGAAGAGGGGTTAAATAGAGGGGTTGCTCCGGGCGCTGTTTTGGGTATTGTAGATGATAAAAAAATTTTATACCAAGATAGTTTTGGTTTTGCTCAATTAGAGCCATTTAAAAATAGGATGAAAAAAGAAATTATTTTTGACCTTGCATCATTAACTAAGGTAATTGCTACTACTACTGCTATTATGCAATTAATTGAGAGGGGGCAAATTAATCTTTGGGATTACTTAAAACATTATTATCCTGAATTGCCTTCTGGGCAAAAGGAAGAAATTACTATCTTTCATCTACTAACTCATACATCAGGATTCCCCGCGATTATTCGTTTGTGGAATCAGAGTCTTAATTATGAAGAAAAAATTAGCCGTGTCTTAAATAATCCTTTAAAAGTTAAGGTAGGGGGAAAAGTCATTTATAGTGATTTGAACTTTATTCTTTTAGGAGATTTGATCTTGCGAGTAACTGGTCAGAGATTAGATGAATATGTCAATCAACATATTTTTCAACTATTAGGGATGAAAATGACCACCTTTAATCCCCTTAAAAATTTACCTTATACTGGAAGCAAGGATTATGCTGCTACTGAGATGTGTGGGTGGCGGGGCAGAATAATGATTGGAGAAGTGCATGATGAGAATGCATTTTCTTTTGATGGAGTTAGTGGACACGCTGGTCTTTTTTCTACAATCGGTGATTTGAATAAATTTTTACAAATGTTGTTGAATAATGGAATATATCAAGGTATCAGGGTGTTATCTTCTAAGTCAGTAGGGATGATGAGTAAGGATTGGACCCCTAATTTAGGTAATCACCGAGGCCTGGGGTGGGGGTTAATTAAAAATTCTCATTCTTCTGGTGGGGTATTTTTTAGTGAGGTAGCTTTTGGACATACCGGTTTTACCGGAACATCTATTTGGGTTGATCCTAAATTGAACTTAGGGGTAGCTTTATTAACTAATCGAATACATTTAAGCAGAAAAAATACAAAAATTACTTCTTTTCGTCCTCGTTTGCATGATTTAATTGTTTCAATATTTTTAAACTCTTAAAATAGGGGAATAATAAGCAAATTATTATTTATTAATTTAGAATGAAAATAATATAAATAGTTGATTATAGTTGTTATTTTTATGTCAGGAAGTGAAAGGGTATGATCATAGGCGGAATTGATGCCGGAGGCACAACTACCAAGTGTATTTTAATGAATGAAAATGGGGAACTTTTAGCTGAAAGTAAAGCTGGCCCGGCTAATTATCAGGTAACAGGCCTCACAAATGTTATCCAAGAAATTAGAAAAGTACTTAATGTAGTTTGTAAAAAAGCAGGGATAAATGAGATTGATATTTTAGGAATTGGTTTGGCTGGGGTTGTTAGTAAAGAAGATATTCAGATGGTTAAAAACAATCTTTTACCGTTAAACCAGGTTAAAAATTGCTTTATAACAAACGATGGAGAGATTGCAGTTTTAGGTGCTTATGCTGGGGAATCAGGAATAGTTGTTATCGCAGGTACTGGATCGATTGTATATGGGCTAAAAGAAGATGGTACTACTGTACATGCTGGAGGGTGGGGGCCAATATTAGGAGATGAGGGTAGTGCTTTTTGGATTGGACTTAAAGCATTACAAGCAATTATAAAAACAGAAGAAGGCCGGTGTATAAATACTTCTTTATCTAATATTTTAATGAACAGCTTTAATATTAATAATTTAAAAGAATTAGTTTCATTTGTTTATCAAGATAAATTACCTAGAGAAAAGATAGCTTCTTTAGCTCCTTTAGTGATTGAGACTATGGCAAACGGAGACCAGGTAGCGAAACAAATTATTGAAAAGGGATGTGATGAACTAATTCTAATGATTAAAGTTATAGCAAAAAAATTAAATTATCAAAAAAAAGAAATTGCAGTTACAGGAGGATTGTTTAATAATTCTCCATTTTATGATCTTTTTTCTTATAAGCTTAAAAAAGTGAGCAACTATAAAGCAATTAAACCCCTTTATCCAGCTGTATATGGTGCAATTTTTTATGGGGCTTTAAAGACTAAATTAAATTTATTTTTCAAGAAGAAAGGGAAAAAGGAATGGATTATAAAATTGTAGAAGGCGAATTAATTTTACTTGAGGGTGTGTGTATAGTAAATGAAAATTATTGTACCGATAAAACAAGTACCTGAAACAAGCAATGTGAAAATGGATGAAAAAACAGGAACGATGATTAGAGAAGGTGTAGAAAGTATTATAAATCCACTTGATTTGTATGCTATTGAGACAGCAATTAGATTAAAAGAACAATTCTGTAGTGAAATTACTATCATATCTATGGGACCAAGTAAAGCAATTGAGGCCATAAAAGAAGCAATTGCTATGGGTTGTGATAAGGGAATACTTTTATCAGATAGAAAATTTGCCGGCTCTGATACTTGGGCTACTTCTTATGTGTTATCACAGTGTATAAAGAAGATAGGGAATTTTGATCTTGTATTGTGTGGCGAAAGAGCTACGGATGGTGATACGGCACAGGTAGGACCAGGTATAGCATCATTCCTTGATTTGCCAATATCAACATTTACAAGTGAAATAGTCAGAGTAGAAAAAGACTCAATTCAGGTAAAAAGACTGGTAGAGGGGGGTTATGAACTTTTAGATATGAAATTGCCAGCTGTATTAACAGTTGTAAAAGAAATAAGCAATCCAAGATTGCCAACTTTAAAAGGAAAATTGAAAGCAAAAGAAATAAAGATACCAATATGGGGTCCACAAATTATTGATGCACAAGATGATTGTTTAGGCCTTAATGGTTCTCCTACAAGGGTAGTTAAGATATTTACTCAGAAGATATCAAGAGAAGGAGAAAAATTAATAGTTAAAGATGAAGATGGTTTAAACAAGGCAATAGATAAAATAATGAATTATCTCATTTCCAAAGACATAATATAGGGAGGATTAAAAATGGCCGAAGTGTGGACATTAGCAGAGCAAAGACATGGCATACTAAGTGAGGTTTCATTTGAATTATTAAACCGAGGTAAAAAACTTGCAGAAAAGCTCAATTCTCCGCTTACTTCGGTAATACTGGGCTACCATATAAGAAAAGGGGATATAGATGAACTTATCTCAAGAGGTGCAGATAAAGTATTTGTAGTTGATGATAAACATTTAGAGAATTTTCTTGTAGAACCATATGCAAGGGTTTTAACTTCACTTTTAGATGAATATAATCCTCATATATTTATAGCTGCAGCTACAACATTGGGTCGAACGCTAATGCCTTATATTGCAATTAAGAAAAAAACGGGACTTACAGCAGATTGTACAGTTCTTGATATAGAGGAGGGCACAAACAATCTTTTGCAAACACGACCGGCAATAGGCGGAAATATTCTTGCAACAATAAAAACGCCAAATACAAGATCGCAGATGGCAACAGTAAGGCCGCATTCAACAAAACCAGCTCTTCCTGATAAGAATAGAAAAGGAGAAGTAGTATATAAGAAATATAATAATGAGATTTTTAAATCGAGAGCAAAATTTATAAAATTTATAAAAGATGAATCTCAACAGGTTGCTGTGCAGGATGCAAAGATAATTGTGTCTGCTGGCAGAGGTATTGGGAAAAAAGAAAAATTTAAGATAATAGATGAATTAGCTGAGATTTTAGGTGGAGCGGTCGGTGCATCGCGCGATGTTGTTGATAGAGGCTGGAAAACCTACCCTCATCAAATAGGGTTAAGTGGCAAGACTGTTTCACCCTTATTATATATTGCTAATGGTATATCAGGATCTGTTCAACATATTGCAGGGATACAGACATCAGAAAATATTATTGCCATCAATAAAGACCCTGATGCCCAGATATTTAAACTTGCAGATCTTAGTATTGTAGGTGATTTACACGAGATAGTTCCCCTCTTGATTGAAAGAATTAAAGAATATAAGGCAAGAGAGGCCAAAAGATGATATACAATAAGGTTACTTCTGAAGTTATTAAGGAACTTATTGAAATATTAGGTAGTAAAAATGTAATTTACGATGATATTGAAGCTATGGAACAGTATTCTCATGATGAGGTTGCGGAAAAATCCTATTTTCATAAACCCGAAGTCGTAGTAAAACCATCTACTGCAGAAGAAATATCAAAAATTATGAAACTTGCGAATAAAGATAAAATACCTATAACCCCGAGAGGGGCAGGAAGCGGCCTATCAGGTGGAGCAATACCTGTAAATGGCGGCATTGTGTTATCTCTTGAAAAGATGAATAAAATCTTTGAAATAGATAAAAAAAATCTTATAGCTGTTGTGGAACCAGGTGTTGTTACGAATGATATAAATAACCTTGTGAAGGATGATGGGCTTTTTTATGCAGGGTATCCAATGAGTGTTGAGACATGTTATATAGGAGGGAATGTTGCAGAAAATGCTGGAGGCGGAAGAGCAGTTAAATATGGTGTAACAGGAAGATATATATATGGTCTTGAAGTTGTAACGCCGACAGGTGAAATCGTACATCTCGGCGGTAAGAGGATGAAGGATGTGACAGGATATGACTTAATACATCTTATGGTAGGTTCTGAAGGTACTCTTGGAATATTTACCAAGATATATATAAAACTGATGCCCCTTCCTCAGGCAAATGTAAGTTTACTTGTTTTATTTAAAGATATTGAAAGTGCAATCAAGCTTGTACCAAAAATAATGACATTTGGTAGGATTATACCTACCTCAATAGAATTTATGGATGAATTATCATTTAAAGCATCTTGTGAATACCTAAATGAGAAAATACCTTTTGAAAAAGCAGGTGCAATGCTTTTAATAGAACTCGATGGTAACAGCAAAAAGGAACTGGAAGGACAATATGAAATAATAGGTAATCTATGTACGGAAAATGGAGCAATCGAAATTTATGTTGCAGATAATGCCACGACATCAGAAAGGGTATGGAAAATAAGACGAAATATTGCAGAGGCCTGGAAATTTATGAGTCCACATCAAAGTCTTGAAGATGTTGTTGTGCCTATATCAGAAATACCAAAATTTTTGACAAAGATAAAAGAACTTTCGAAGAAATATAATATACTTATTCCATATTATGGCCATGCAGGCGATGGGAATTTGCACCCCACCCCTATAAAAAATCCAAAATTTAAAATGGATGAGTGGTATGAAAAATTAGATGCTTTGCTATTAGAATTATATAAAACAGCAATTGAACTCGGTGGGACAATTAGCGGCGAACATGGCATAGGAAGTAAGCGCAATAAATATATTTCAATGGCATTAGAGCCGGCACAAATTGAAATAATGAAAAAGATCAAAAAAGCTTTCGATCCCAACTTAATTTTAAATCCTGGAAAAATATTTTAAAAAGCAAATTAGAGGTAAAATTAAAATTGAAAGAGCAGAAGATTATCTCAGGCAATAAAATTATAACTCCTTTTAAGATAATGAAGAATGGCATTGTTGTAATTAATGACAGTATAATTGAATATGTTGGAGAAGAGAAGAAAGGGGACTTAGTTTTATATGACAATGTCTATAAAGGTGAATATGTTATTCCCGGGTTCATAGATATCCACAGTCATGGTGGTAATGGATATGATACTATGGATTCAACATATGAGGCATTAAAAGAAATTAGTAAATTTAAGGCAAAAAATGGCTGTACAGGTTTTTTGCCTACAACGGTTACATCTTCAATAAAAGATACTGCCAAAGCTCTAAAAAATGTTAGTGAGTATAATAAACAGTATCTAAAAGAAGGTACTGAAATACTTGGAGTCCATTTAGAAGGGCCATTTATTAATGTAAGACAAAAAGGTGCCCAAAGAGAAGATTTGATTATACCTTTATCAGTAGAAGTAATGGAGAAATTTATTGAAAAATCAGATGGATTAATAAAAATTGTAACCTATGCACCGGAACTGGATAAGAATTTTAAATTTACATCATTTCTTAAAAACAAAGGTATTACCCCATCAGTAGGACATAGTTTAGCTGATTATGAAACTATAATTTCTGCTATCAAATTTGGATTGAAATCATCCTCTCATATATTTAATCAGATGAAAGGAATTCACCATAGAGAACCAGGAACTGTTGGAGCAGTTCTAACTGAAGAAAATCTATTTGCAGAGATAATTGCAGATTGTGTTCATGTTCATCCAGCAATTATCAATTTACTTATTAAGGCAAAGGGTGTGGGTAAGGTAATTCTCGTAACTGATGCTATGAGAGCAGCTGGCTTGCAGGATGGGACATATGATCTTGGGG
The DNA here is from genome assembly GCA_964632105.1 of uncultured Atribacterota bacterium. Lineage (GTDB taxonomy): Bacteria > Atribacterota > Phoenicimicrobiia > Phoenicimicrobiales > Phoenicimicrobiaceae > Sediminicultor. Next base: position 9,479 of record CAZWFH010000004.1, on the reverse strand, counting down.
GCTTGAAGGTTATGGTTAAGAATGATGAAGCCCGTCTTGAATCCGGGAATTTGGCTGGGAGTACTTTAACAATGAATAGGGCAGTTAAAAATATGATAGAAAAAATAGGTATAAGTATAAAAGAATCAGTTAGAATGGCTTCACTAAATCCTGCTCAACTTTTAGGTCTGGATAAAGATAGAGGATCTTTGACTCCTGGTAAAAGGGCAGATATTGCCGTTTTGGATGATAATTTTGAGGTTATTTATACAATTAAAAAAGGAAAGGTAATATATAGCAAAGATTATGGAAATTAAACCGATGAGTTCATATAATAAGATGAGTAAATTGGCAGCTGAAATGGTTGCCGAACAAATTATAAATAAGCCAAATACAGTATTAGGTATTGCTACTGGAAGTACACCCGTAGGGATGTATAGAAAATTAGTTAAAATGCATAAAGAGGACGAGTTAGATTTATCGCAGGTGGTAACATTTAATCTGGATGAATATTTGGGATTATCTCCTGATCATCCACAAAGTTATCACTATTATATGTATGAGAATTTCTTTAACTATGTAAACATTGAAGAAAAAAATATTCATATACCCAAAGGTGATGCCAAAGATCCTGATAGGGAATGCCTAAACTACGAAAAAGAAATCGAGAAAGTCGGGGGAATTGATTTACAAATTCTTGGAATTGGGATAAATGGTCATGTGGGATTTAATGAACCAGATATTAACTTAGAGGCGGAAACTCATATTATACAACTTTCTGATGATACAATTGCAGCAAATTCCCGATTTTTTAGGAATTTAAATGAAGTTCCAAAGAGGGCAATAACCATGGGGATGAAAACGATAATGAAATCAAAGAAAATTATTCTAATGGCATGGGGTTTAGAGAAGAAAGAAGCAGTTTTAAAAGCTATATCAAGGCATATTAACACCGAAATTCCTGCTTCATTACTCCAACTTCATAATGATATAATCTTGATAGTGGATAAAAAAATTTATTCATCTTCTATAATAACTGATCCGCTTTCCTACCCAGACAAGATATGAATTTATAGTAGCAATATTATAAATACAGCCGTTCCTTGTTGATATTTCCAAATATTTCTTATTCCTATATTTATAGCTCGTTTTATTGATAATCCGAATTAATATTCGGATTTTTTAGTTTTTGAGATAAAAAAGAAGGATAATTAGTGGGGAATGTAGAATGTTTATATTATGAAGAATTAGAGGGATTGCTTCAGCTATTGAGGAACCAGAATATTAAAAGGATTTAAATGAATAAGATATGAATAGAATTATTACCAGGCCGGAAGAAATAGTAAAAAATGAACAAGTTTTGTATAGCGGGAATCATTACCTGAGCGTACCTATCATTGATTGTCAGAATGGTGCTATTAAAAATATAAATGTGGTATCTCTTTCTAATAAAGCTTTAGTAGAATTAAAAGGTGAAGCAAATTTATTTACGCCACATTTTTATCAAGAAGGAAATGAAATTGAAATAGAAAAAATAGATGTCTCTAAAGAGCAGTATTATCTGCCCCGTTTAGACTTTTTCTTAAAAGGGGGCATAAGGGTAACCGGAAGAATATTTGCCGACCTTAAGGAAAAAGGGCTAATTTATAGCTTTGAAAGTTCAGAAAAAATTGAAATCTCTTTATTTTTTGATTTAAAAGATGTATGTTTATTAAGATTTGATTCTCACAAGATAGACACTAAAAAGATAATTAAAAGAGATAAATGGCTGGGCAATCCAATAGCTAATATTTTTTCTTTAAAAGTTTCGTTGGCCTTAGCCTTTGGCGGAGATAAAGATTTTGAAGTTGATGATTTTAAAGGAAAGGAAACATTAAATTTAAAGATATCCTGCCAAAATAAAAATTGTTTTTATATAGCTGTAAATTATGACCCGGATGGTGCTTCGGCTACTCTTATTCACTTGAGAAGAAAAGGGTATAGCGGAATCTACAATGAATTTCTGGATTGGCTAAAGAAAAAAACCATTCCCTATCCTAAAGACCCTGCATTGGAAACCAGATTAAATGAAAATCTATTTTTTAATTATTTTTACTCTATAGCCAAAGATATGGAGAGTGATAAATATCTGGCATTAACTTCAAGAAGTCCCCGCTATTATGTTTCCGGAGCATTTTGGGAAAGAGATTGTTTTTTATGGTCTCTTCCTGCTGTCAAATTGGTTTGTCCTCAATTATATCAACATTTGGTAAGAGAAATGATTCTAATACACAGTAAAAGTCCGGGAGATCATGCCCATTATATTGATGGAACTGTCTTATATCCCGGTTTTGAGCTGGATGAAGCAGCAAGTTATTTTATTCTTTTAGATAACCTAAAAGATCACTTTTTTGATGAGGCGTTAATAAGGGCTCTGGAAGAAGTATTTGAGCGGATAGAAAGAGAGTATGATCCCCGAACCGGACTATATAAAACTTTCTTGCTCCCTTCTGACGACCCTGCAGAATACCCTCTCGTTACTATTGATAATGTTATTCTGTGGAGAGGGTTGCAGAATTTGAGAAAAATATTATTTAAAAAAGGGAAGATAAAAAAGGCACAGCTTATAAATCAAAAAATAGAAAACATTCATAAAGGGATTCACAAATATTTAGTTAAGGAAATAAAAGGGAAGAAAATATTTTTATGGTCTACTAACGGAAAAGGAAATTTCAGATTATATAATGACCCTCCCGGGAGTTTAGGGACTCTCTGTTTTTATAGATTTGTAGATAAAGATGACCCCATATTTAAAAATACTATAGATTATTATTATTCTTCTCAATATCCTTATTACTTTGAAAATGCCAGGATAAATGAACTGGCCTGCGATCACCATCCCCATACTCCTTCAGGTCTGGGATTATGCGGGAGCATCCTAAATCCGTTATTATCAAATGTGGCATTGAAATGGTTAAAGAATGCGAATATGGACTACGGTCTTCTGGCGGAGAGTTTTGATAAAGATTCAGGAGAAGCTAAGACCGGAATCGGGTTTGCTTCCGGTTGTGGGTATCTGGCTTATTCTCTCTATCATATTTTAATTAAGGAGGGGAAGGAATGAAGGCAGCTTCGGTAGAATGGCAAAAAAGTGAATGGAAAAGGATAGATAAACCAAAGACCCTGATCTATAAAATAAAAGAATATCTGGAAAAAGCGGTAAAAGAACAGGTTGATATAATAGTATTTCCCGGATTTACGGGGTGTTCTTATCAGCAGTTAAATTATCCGAATAAAAATTTGCAAGGCTTAATAAGGGAAGCAGATTCCAGGGAATACATCGAACAGGTTAAAGATTTATCTAAAAACTATAAGATAGCAATTTGTCTCGGAAGTTACTGGCAAAAAGAAAAAAGTAATATCTACCATGAATCCTGTTTGATAATAAATGGAGAAGTCCGGCTTACACAACGGCAAATTTATTTAGCACGCTGGGAAAGACAATTGGGATTTTCCCGAGGAACAAAGATTGAATTAAAAGAAATAAAGGATTGGAACATCGCGCTAATAATTTCCACCGATGTTTTTTATCCCCAGGTTTCCAGGATGGCGGCTTTAAAGGGTGCAGATATCGTTCTATCTCCGGTAGGTTTTACAGGAGAAAAAAATCGGTCTTTACAAATTAGCGGTATATGGCAAGAAGTCCAGCAGAATCAATTTTTTGCTTTAGAAAGTGGGTTCAATGGATTCCTGGGAGAGCAGAGTTTTTGGGGAGAATCGGTCATCCATGCCCCTTTGGAAATGACTGAAGAGGAAGATGGATATTTAGAGAAAAGCAGCGGGCAGCAAAATTTAATAATTGCTCAGTTGGATAATAAGCAGAGAAGAAAAGCAATTTCCAAATTTGATGTGCTATCCCAATTGAATCAAGAATTTTATCGGCAGATGAAAATGTTTAGAGGAAGATGAGTGCTGTGAATATAGAAATCTTGATAGAGAAATGGTTTAATAAAAAAATATCTTTAGAGAGAATAGAAAAATATTGCCAGCAATTAAAGATAAAAAAAAGAAGACTTTCAGAGGATGTTAATCCGGAAAATATTCGGGTTTCCTGTGTCCAAAGGCAAATTCACCCGGTAAACAGCATCGAGAGATATATAGATATGCTTTGTGGTTTTGTAGACCAAGCCGTAAAAGAAGATAGTCATCTGATTATCTTCCCCGAATATAACTTTTTTGATCTATTCGGTTTAATTCCCGGGTTTAACTTCTTAAATCAAATTCTAAATAAAAAAGCAGTAAATGCCCAAAACAGAGAGAAAAACAGAGAGGAAGAATCACATTTAAAAGGGAACAGCCATTTTTTGACTACTGTTTTTAAAGGAGTTGCCAAACCAATAGAGGCGGGGATTAAAAGAATTGTTTCTCTGTTAGCAAAGGAATATGGAATATATATTTATACCGGAAGTTATATTTTAAAAGAGAAAGAAGAAATTTATAATGCCGGTTCTCTCTTTGGCCCTGATGGAAATTTAATAGGGACTCAAAAGAAAATGCACCTTACTGATTTCGAAGCTAAATTAGGAATAAGAAGAGAAAATAAAATGGAGGTTTATTCTTTACCTTTTGGTAAAGTAGTGTGCCCTATTTGTATGGATGCTACTTACTTTGAGACTTTCCGTATTGCCAGAGAGATAGGAGCGGATATGGTTATTTTACCTATTGCTAATTTAGAAGAATATTCTACCTGGAAAGCCTTAAGAGGGATTTGGCCCAGAGTGCAAGAATCATATTTGTATGGTTTAAAATCCTCCTTAAACGGATGGATTGCCGGGATGCATTTTACCGGAAAGGCTGGCATATTTGCTCCCCTATTAATGACTGAAAAAAAAGATGGAATTTTATCTTTATCTCCCTCTTATGAGGGAAATCACCTGATAACAGCTAATATAAATATAAAGAGATTATATGAGGCAAGAGAAAAAGCAGAATATCACGAAGATAAAAATGCCGAGTTTGAAAAGGAATATATTGAAAGAACCTATGGTATAAATTAATAATAAAATTTCCAGGAAAGGAGAAAAAAATGGAAGAGTTTAAAGGTAAAAGATTTTTTCTGTACAACCTATCCACGGCAGGATGGGTATTATTAGATTCAATCTGGTTGACTTTCGCTATAGCCTTTCTACTTCCCCCCAAAGAGAGAGTAGCAGAAGGCATGATTCCTTTTATTTCGAATGAGAGGTTTTTGGGAATTATTACTGTGTTGGGAGCAGTGATGCTTTTTGGAAGGATAATAGATGCTGTTGCAGATCCCCTGGTAGCCTCCTGGACTGACCGTTCCACCTCAAGATTTGGAAGAAGGAGATTTTTCCTTATTATAGGCGGACTTCCCCTGGCAGTATCTACAGTGTTTATATTTTTCCCGCCCACACCTTATACTTCCTTCATTAATGGTATCTATCTGGCTATTGTTTTTGGTTTCTACTTTTTTTTCTTTACTGTATATGTCGTTCCCTATCTTGCTCTAATCCCTGAACTCGGTCATAATGAAAAAGCTCGGATTGGCATAACTACAGCTCAAGGATACTTTTCTTTAATTGGTTCAGCAGTGGTGATGATTGGCGGACCTCTTCTTTTGACTTTATTTAGGCAGAACACTGATTATGTAGGGTCTTACCGGAAAATGGTTATTTGTCTGGCTATTCTCGGAGCCCTATTATTATATGCGGCTGTATTTGCGGTAGATGAGAAAAGATTCTCCAATGCCAGACCCAGCAAGGTTCCCCTTATTGATTCCTTTAAAAAAACATTGAGTAATAAGGCTTTTATTATCTATCTTTTTGCCAATATATCCCTATGGTTTCTTTTTAATATTGTCCGTTCATCTGCCATACCTATTGTAATTACTCTGATGGGTGCTGATGAGGCCTTTGCCAGTAATATGTTTACTATCCTCTTTGTCATTGCGGCAATCTGTTTTCCGCTGGTGGGATTTTTAACCAGGATTCGAGGAAAGAAAGTTATTATGATTATAAGTCTTGGTTTATTCTCAATATTTTCTATTCTTTTATCTCTTACCGGCATAGTCCCGGTTAATCCTAAATTATGGGGATTGGTCGTTGTAGGACTTATGGGCCTTCCCACAGCAGCTCTAATGATTATTCCTAATGTGATACTTTCTGAACTTTGCGATGTTGATTATAAAAAAACCGGAGAGAGAAGAGAAGCTATGTATTTTGGTGTCCAGGGTTTCTTTATGAAACTCAATTTAGGACTTTCGACCGCAAGTCTTGCTCTTTTATATTCTATCTTCGGGAAAGATATCAGTAATCCCCTGGGAGTAAGATTAGCTCCGGTATTAGGAAGCATAGTAGCTCTCTTAGGGCTTATAATTATGACCCGATATCCGGAAAAACAGATTAAAGATCTTCTATCAAAATAATTTTATAAAATATTGCTTGATTTTTAATTCTCAAAAAAAGAAGAATTTTGTTGTTCCCGCTCCACTTATGTAATTCCCGCGGAAGCGGGAATCTATCTTTAATAATTTTTCTATTAAAAATAAAGATTATTTAATGGAAAGAAGTAAAGAAATGATTGTTTCAAAAAAAGGTATTTTATTTCTATGTATCGGAAATTCCTGCCGTAGCCAGATGTCGGAAGCAAAAAAAATTCATTGGGAAATAGAGAACCCTGCTAAAGCGCAAGGAAGTGAAAAAGAAATTACTTAGGTATCCCGGAGAGTTCTTTCTGCACTTCTGAGAAACGAAGGGAATAGTATTCCCGGTTCTGTTGATTTAAGTTGGTGATAGTATTATGTATCTCTTTAGTATTTTCCAGGACTTGCCGATATCCCTCTTTCTGGGCAATCACTATCTCCTGCATAAACCTGTCGATACGAAAAATTAAGAGTATCGATAAGGCGATAGGGAAGCCCTGATTGGCAATGATATCTGCTAAATTATGAATATCCAATATTTACCTCCTTTCTCAAAAAGTTAACCAAAGGTGCCTGGCACCTTTGGTTAACTTTTTATTCCCTCCATCTGGTTCTCTTTGTGTGTTGCACATCCAGATGCAGGAAGTTCTTCTTCTCGTAAAACCCGATGCCATTAAAATCTATATTCTCACATATCTCTAAAAGCTCAATTAAGTTGATATCTTTTACCTTAATATCTGCTGCTAGTCCAATACAGTGGTAGCTATTTACTACTCCTCCAATTTTTTGATTATATCTCGGACAACGATATCCGGAAGTAATATAAACCGGTCTTTCTAATACATCTCTTAACTCTACTAATTTAGCAAGCAGCTTGGGATGCAACATCACCAGATTACAGCAGGGACAGGCAAATTCAGATAAGTAGTGAATAAATAAGGATAAATCCCATTTTCTTAGATAATTAATATTTTACTTTCAAATTAGATAAATAGGGAAGGTATCCAGGTAAATAATTCGGTAACTTTTAGCGGAAAATCTATAATAGGATCTGAGGAATTCTATGGGATGTGTCTCTATTTAAAATGATTTTCTCCATTTCATGATTTTTTCTCCACTTGACGGGCTAATCCCATCCGGATAAATAACCAGGGTGCCCCAAAACTGATCCATATACCCAATAACAGATAACGGAAAAAGCGGAACAATTGGTAGAAAGATTGGCCCTCTGAAGGAAGTATTAATTTCAATCCAAGATAGAATATTCCTATTCCGATAACCCCAACCAAAAAACTGAAAAGCCGCTGCAGCCAGTGCCCCGGTCGAATCCCTCCAATAGAAGAAGAAAAAAATAGCAGACCATAGCCAATACCGGTCAAAACAGCCACCGAACTGATAGTATCCGGTGATGATTGAATTTGTAATAAGATCACCGGAAATAGTGTGATACAAATTATTTTAAATATCATATTCCCTTGAATAAAATCGAGTTTGATCTTTAAAAAAATAAAATAACTTAGACCGAGAATAAGTCCGCCAAATAACCATCCTCCCAGGACATCGGTGGGAAAATGGACGCCCAGATAGATCCGGGAAAATCCAATCAAAAGAATAAGTAAAATAGAAAGGTTACGAATCCATATTTGCTTTTTCCAATAAGCTATACTTCCCCAAACTACCATGGATGACTGGGCATGACCGCTGGGAAAACCATATCCAGAGGCATAAACCTTTTGAATTTCCGGTAAAATATCAAAAGGGCGGGGCTGCTGAAATATCTCTTTTACTCCGGCATTAAAATAAACGGATAATAAAAAGATAATTCCGACTCGTATCCCCAAATAAAAGTCAACACACCAGAGAAGGAAGGAAAATAAAAGCAAGTAAAATAATTCATCTCCCAGTGAGGTGATAGCTCGAAAAAAAGAATCCAGCAATGGTGTGTCAATCTGTTGAATCATAATAATGAAATCTAATCCCCACTGAAAAATGGTATCCATATCGGCACCTTCCTTATCAATGATAATAATTTATTATATCAAAAATAACCAGAGAATGCTCTTTTCAGTCCCAAAAAATATTCATCATCTTCTGCTAAATGACCGGGTGGACCGGGTTATTCTTTCCGGTGAAATACTTACTGATAACTTAGAAATGAGTATCAAGCACTTTGTTTTTAGGACTAACGAATAATTTAAGTAAAGGCCTGTCTCTTTTATATAAATTTTATTTTTGAAAAAGAAGGATTTTTAAAATTTATCACGTATTAACAATTATAGGTGAAATTTTTTATGTAGTTTGTCGAATTAACTCCTCAATCATCAAAATCGTTCCCTTTAGTCGGATTTCGTTAAATTCCGAGATTAGAGGAAATTGATAAATGACGTTTTAATGAAAGGCCTACAAAATAATAAAAAAAAATTATATTTTATGTGATGATTAACTATAACAAAAAAATAAACAGAGGAATTAATCATGAATATCGGTATTATTTTATATTCTCAAACTGGAAACACCTATTCCATTTCCCTGAAGCTTAAGGAGAAACTTATTATAGCCGGACATTCTGTGGACATCGAACGACTAAAAGTTGTTAGTGAAGTGCGGTCGGGAATAAAAGATATTAAGTTCGAAATGCTTCCCAATGCCGAAGCATACGATGTACTGGTGTTTGGTTCTCCGGTGCAGGCATTTTCCCTATCATCGGTAATGGCAAACTATCTGACGCAGATTGCATCATTGCAAGGTAAAAAGGTTGCCCTTTTAGTGACTCAATTTTTTCCTTTTCCCTGGATGGGAGGGAACCGTACGGTTGGGCAAATGAAAAAAATCTGCGAATCCAAAGGAGCAGCCGTTTGCGGAGCAGAGATCGTTAACTGGTCAAATCCGAGTCGGGAAAAAAGGATTACTGAGGTGGTTGAAAAATTGAGCAAATTATTTTGATAATAGTGTGACAGGGGACAGGTGTCCCTATTGTACCAGAGTTAATTTTAGCCGTGAGAGGAAACTTTATTGAATAAAAAAATATATTGTTCGGAATGTAAAAGAGAAATAAAAGATGGTCATTCTTTTTTTGTTG
>CAZWFH010000003.1:0-34013 GCA_964632105.1 uncultured Atribacterota bacterium | reverse complement strand
TCCCCGCTCTTCCAAAAAGAAGAATAGCTGCCAGAGCAACTACAAAGGGAGGAGAAATAATGGGAAATATTGCGGTCAATCGGAAGAAATTCTTAAAAGGTAAAGTAGTTCTGGTAAGGGCATAAGCAAAAATAAATCCTACGATAGTTCCTATAGTAGCTGTACATATGCCTAAAATCATACTATTTAAGAAAGGTTGAAAATAATACCTTTTAGAGAAAATAGCTAAATAGTTAGAAAAATCTAACTGTTTATTAATAATCAAACTGTTTTTGAAAACCTGAAATAAGGGAAACGTCACAAAAGTCAATAAGAAATAGAATATTGCAAGTATAGATATAAATAGTAAGGGTTCCTTCCATATTAATCGTAAGTTGCCTATGATTTCCTGAATTTTTCTGTTTGTTTTGGTCATACTAAACCTCGAATACTTCTACTATAATATAATAATCCCTGCTATTAAAATAATCAACTAATAGTAGGGATTATTATAAATATTAATTTTAGCTTGCTAACAAACTTTAATTATTTTCCTATTCTATCTCTCCAGGCTGTGACCCATTCATCTTTACTCTCTCCAGCCAAAATCATGTTATAATCGATTAATTTAATCTTATCCAGAGTAATTGCGCCTTCTGCAACAGTTGCTGCAGGATTAACGGGTAGACGGTTCCATTTTTGGAAGAGATCTTGAGCTTTTTTGGTATAACACCAGTCGATAAATTGTTTACCTAATTCAGGCTCAGGTCCACCTTTTATTAAGGAGAGTCCACCGACTTCATAACCAGTTCCCTCTAAGGGGAAAGACATAACCACAGGATAGCCTCTATTTATACCCTTGGCAAGAATGTCGTGAGAAAAAGCAATTCCCACCGCTTCTTCACCTAATCCCACCATAGCTATACAGGCAGTTCCTGATTTAGTGTACTGGTGAATGCTATGTTTATCAAATTCTTCCCACCAGTCGAGAGTTTTCTCAAGCCCAATCATTTGTACGAGGGTGGCATAAGTAGTATAAGCAGTACCTGAAGTATAAGGATAAGCCATGGCAATATTTTTTTCAAAAGCAGGATTTAAAAGATGAGACCAAGAAGTTGGAGCTTCTACGCCATGTTCTTCCAAGAAGTTCTTATTGGAGACAAACCCAATCGCACCGGTATAGAATCCTGTCCAAGCCCAGTCTTTGGCATGGAATAGTTCTGGTAGTTCGAAATCTGTGTTAGGTTTATAAGGTTCGAGCAGCCCTTTTGATGCTGCATTTATATGAGATGTATTGGAACCAGCATGCCAAACACTTGCTTGTGGATTTGCAGCTTCTGCTTCTATCCGGGCCAGAATCTCACCAGATGACAATCTCACCCATTCTACATCAATTCCGGTTTCTTTCTCAAATTCATCAATATAATATTTAGCCTCTTCTGTATCATGTGCGGTATAAAGGTGAAGAACCTTCTTTTGTGCCAGACCTGTTGTAAAAACAATACATACTATAACTATAGCAAGCAAAAATATGAAAGTTAATCTTTTCATAATAAAAAACCTCCTCATTTAATTTTTATTAGGTAATTAAACGTAAACTTAGTTAATTTTAAATCCTCTTTTTAAATACCTATTTTATAAATACTACATTTATCACCAAAATCCTTCTTTTTAAAAAAATTTTTTAAAAAAAATAAGGTAGAGAGTATTTTATAAAATAAGAAGTCTCCCCTGGGGATTAAATTTAGCATACAACGCTTTTCTTATCTCCTGTTTTTCCCTATAGGATCTTATGTGGTCATAACCATTTTCCTGCCAAGGAGGAGAGGTAAGTAGTGCTTTATTAAATGCCTCTAAAAGTTTATCTTCAAATTTTCCTTTATATTCTCTCTTTATAAATCGTTGAAATGCATCAGGAAAATTATCCCAGGCTTCCTGTTCTTGACCAGGTGGAGTAGGATAAAAAAGTCCCTTATTTATCTTAACCGCTTTTAAATCACCTCCTCCATCACCAATCATTAACACCTGTTCGTCTTCATACTTACCTGCCTTTTTAGCTACTTCGATATGGTGTCCCTTTGAACCCATTTCCTGGCCAGCAATAATCTGAACATATTGAGCAATTCCCTGATCTTCCCAGTAATTTGCTAAATCTGCATATGGAGTTTTAGAAACAATTAATATATCCACATATTGAGACATTAATTTTAAACATTCTTTAACTTTGTCAAAGGGAGGAATCTTGGCAGAAATATGAGGAAAAGTTCTGTTTACTGCTTCACTCCAACCTAAAAGTTTATATAAAGACAAATCAAGAGGATTTTGATTTAAATATTCCTCCAAACTTGGATTACCTAATCCTAATTTATTCTCTTTTGTATAGGCAATATATTCGTTTAGGGGTTTTATATTAGGTAATTTTATATGCCTTTCCTGTAAAACTTGTTGAACATCTTTTCTGCTTTGAAGAGCAGTAAGAGTAAGTTGAATGGCAATAAACCTATTACAGCCTCTATCCACAGAAAATAGATTATAGTATTCAGCAACTTCTCTAAAATAAGACTCAATCCCCCACAACTGATAAAATTCCATAAATTGGGGGTGAAAGATTAACATCTGTTTTCCATTCATATTATCAGTAACACAGCCATCGGTATCGATAGCTACCAAAAAATCCTTGGTTCTACGAAAATTTCTTAATTGTTGTTCCGAATCTTCTTTTATCTGCTTTTCTGTAAGTCTAGGCAAGGCCATTCTTTCTCCTCTTTTCTTTAAATTATAGCATATAGCGGGTAGCATTTAGCGTATAGAATAAATTATTTATCAAACTAAAAACTTACAGCGAAAAATTAAAAACCATAATTCAAAATTCAAAACTTTTTCAGATAATGTATTGTTTTTTATGTAGGGGGCGGATTTATCAGCCCCGGGTTATTTAATAGACAGGCGAGACGCCTGTCCTACGATTAGCGGGCTCGATAAATCGAGCCCCTACTTCTGGCACCTGGACTTCTTTTTTACGAAATACGATTCACGAGATACGAGATACGAATTTTACTTTCTATACTCCACTGGTATATATTCTTCACATTTTTTGGGAACATATATTTTTCTAAATTTTGCAAATTCAGGAAGCGGACCTCCGATTAAAGGCAAAGCCCAATTTATAAATTCATCAGTTACATCTACTCTATTGGAAGCAATCCATTTTTTAGGGAATTCCCTTTCTGAATTAGCTACAGTATCTAAAAGTATTTTATCATAATTTACTTTATAAGGTAAATCAGGATTTCTTACAATGGTCGACATAAAACCATTTTCCCCCGATAAAGCAATTTTGGCGGCATATACTCCCACCTGATAGGCCTCATCCCTATCAATTTCAGATACATAGGCAATCTCTCTCCTCTGACGAGTACCCGGCCTTTCCGAGCGAGCTATTCCTTTACCTATTAATCTACTTTGCGCTCTTCCCTGACTATCTTTCCTGTCTATTCCGTTAAGGTAATTAGTAAGTACCTGTTCTACAGTTTTCTCAGAAGCGCTGAATTGAGCATGTCCAAAGCTATCTCGCAGTATTCCCAAATCCCCTACATTTACTCCTTCTCCTATAACCACAATACATCTTTTCTGTTTTTTTAATTTTTCATTAACTTTTTCGCTAATAAATTCTAAATTACTCTGATAATCATCTTTGGATAGAGATTCAGGAAGAATCATTAATAAAGGAATTTCTCTTTTGGGATCAGCCAACCGTGCTGCAGCGGGAATAAAACCAATTTTTCTCCCCATTACGCCGATTACTAAAACAGGATCACTGGTATAACTCGCTTTATTCTCTTCATTTGCTTCCAGTATATTAATAGCTAAATTCCGGGCTACACTCCCATACCCCGGGTCATGATCACATACTGCGAATGTTCCATCAGTTTGCAATGGTCCTCCTACATCATTATCAATGGTTTTGGGGATACCGGTACAAATCAGTTCTAAATTTTCTTTTTGGGCTAATTTATTTATTTTGTTAGCTGTATCCATGGAGTCTCCGCCTCCGCAATAAAAGAAATATTCCACATTATGTTTTTTAAAGACCTCGACAATACGGATTAAATCCTCATCATTTTTTATTTTATACCTACAACTACCTATTGTTCCCGCAGATGGAGTTTCTGCTAATAAGGCTATTTGCTGGGGCTCCTGAGAAGAGATGTCTATTAATTCTTCTTTTAAAACCCCAAGAATACCCATCCTCGCTCCATATATTTTATCAACTTTTTTAAAGGAAATTAATTCGTCAATCACTCCTCTGATACTATTATTTATTACCGAGGTGGGGCCGCCTGATTGTGCGATAACTACATTTTTCATTTGTTTAACTTCCTACTTTTATAATTTATTACATCGATTATAAGAAGATTGCTCAGATTAAATTTGGAATCTCTCGATATTTTATTTTATTTTGTAAAGATATTTTCCTCCATTTTGTATCCAAAGTTTTTCTGGACCAATAAAATCTTCTTTACGAATTGAATCAGGATTACGATAACCCAATCCGACTGATTTACAAACTTCTTGAGGAATTCCGGTAGTCAAAGTAACTTTAAAGTCAAATTCTTCTTTCCAGGAATTAACATCAAAACTTCCCGCCCCTCTTACATTTATAACATGAGCAGCTATATTTTTACTAAAATCGGGATTTAATTTCAAATATTTTTTTACATAATCTTTGCAATGATATCCTATCTGTCTTAAGGCAAAGTCCATCTCTATGCGAGAATGAAAACAATTAATATGAGGTGCATAAATAATAATCTCCCCACCTGGAGCCATAACTCCAGGACTCTGCAGTTTATAAGAACCTTTCCCGGCAGTCCAAATCTCATCATAACTTTTATCAATAACCTGGACAGCACACTCAAGAGGTTTATCTATATAAACTACATGGAGTTGAGAGCTCGCTTTTGCTGCTTGTTTATAGGCCTCGATAAAACCATCGAACCCCACACCTATGTATAGACCTTTTGGTATTACCTGATGTTCTTTTTCTTCAAAGATCATATTAAATAAGAGGACTGGCACTTTTATTTTATTAAAAACATAAGAAGAACCTTTATTTATAACTTCTCGTGCAGAATTATTGACAGTGCCAATAATCTGGGGGATTCCTACAAGCACCGCTGCCCAGTGGAATAAATCTATCACCTCTGGTCCGGAGATACCCGGTAAAAACACCTTTAAACCTCCCGCATAACCAGCGGCTTCATGGGGCAAGGTTCCACTTAAGGCAATAATCAAATCATAATCTTCTGTAACCAGCTTGTTTACCACTACCGGAATAGATTGTGACAACTCGCCTTTAGTCATTTTTTCTACAAAAGAAGCAGAAATCTCACCTACAGTCACCAGTTGTTGAGGGTCGTTATATTCATGATTATAAAAATGAGTAAAATTAATCTGGTTGGAAAGTCCTAACTTAACCCGAATTCCCTTCTCCGTCATTGCTCGGTGAGTACCACCGGCGTTTAAAGAATCAATTTGAGTCATTCCTTTATTTTTTAGCTCTTGATATATAAGGGGAATTAATTTATCGGTAAAGTCTGTCCGGGTATAATCAGGATGAATTAAAAGAACTTTTTTTACCGAAGAAATATTTTTCAGACTTTCTTTTACGATTTCTTTTAACTGTTCTTTAGTTAATTCTCCCTGGAGATTTTCAATGGATAGCACATTAATCCTCCCTCTTTAAATATAGTAATGAGTGATGAGTGATGAGTAACAAATAACAAGAAATAAGGAAAAATTGTATTTAAAATTACTTTTTTAAATAATATATTAATCCATTTATCAATTTTTGTACAAATTTAAGGTCCTCTGATAAAGTATCTAAATTATTTAAATATTCTAACCTGCTTGCAATAATAATTTGCGTCTCGAGTTCAGATAATGATCCTAAGGCTATGTATAAAAATTGAATAAATTCTTTTTTAGAGTTTCTTGCAGCACCTTCAGCAATATTTGAAGGAACAGAAACCGCTGCTCTTCTTATTTGATTTGTTAAACCATAAAGTTCTTTGTTTGGAAAAGACTCAGTAATTTTATAAATATTACTGACCAAATCTATACTTTTTTTCCAAACTTCCAAATCTTTATGATTCCTTATTTCTTTGCTCATTGCTACTCACTCCCTGCTTCTTATTCTTGGTCGTTTCTTTACTGCTTATTACTGGTCACTTATTACTCATCACTCATCACTTACTCAGTCCATTCCTCTTCCGGTCGTCCGGGTAGCATCCATTCAGTATGAAACTCTCTCATTTTTCCATCTGGTGTAGTTATTACTTCCGGATCATCTAATCCTTTGAGTTTAAAGTAACCATGGGCTCCAAAATAATCTCGTTGTAGGGCTGATATCTGGGCAGAAATCATTACCGGACTGACCAGTTGAAGAATATAATCAAAAGCATTATCCATAGCCGGAGCAGGTACTTTTACCCAATGAGCAATCTCGATAAAGTTGGCTAATTTGTTAAGATATTGTTTAACCACTTCAGCGAATCGAGGAGCAGTTAAAAGATTGGGTATTTCTGGATTTTTTTCGTAGGCCTTGGTAACTTCATCTAAAAACTGAGCCCGAATTATACACCCACTTCGCCATCCCTTAACAATTTCTCCTAAATTAAGGTTCCATTTATATTCCTTGGAAGCAGCCTGTAATAAAGCCATACCCTGGGCGTAAGAAGAAATCTTAGCCAGATACAGGGCATCATGGGCAATTTCGATAAACCGTTCTTTTTCTCCCACATATTTTTCCTTGAAAGTTGATAATCTTTTAGATACTTTCAGTCTCAAATCTTTATCTTGAGACATCTCTCGTGAGAAAACCGCAGCAGTAATAGTAGGAATAGGGACTAACAATTCCAAAGCGCTTTGTACTGTCCAGGTCCCTGTCCCTTTCATTCTGGTAATATCAGCTGTTCGGTCAACCAGATACTCGCCAGTTTTTTTATCTTTTTCTTTCATACTTTCTCCGGTTATTTCTACTAAATAAGAGCGAAGAACATCATCGCTGCTATTCCAACCGGTTAAAATCCCTGCAATTTCTTCCGAACTCATATTCAAAGCATTCTTAAATACCCAAACACATTCTCCAATTAATTGCATATCCCCATATTCGATACCATTATGTGCCATCTTAACAAAATGGCCAGCTCCATCTGGACCAATATAGGATACACAAGGAACACCATCGTAGGCTTTGGCCGCAATCTTTTTGAATATATCTTCTACCAGAGCATAAGCTTCTTTCTGTCCGCCAGGCATTATAGCCGGCCCTTTTAAGGCTCCTTCTTCTCCTCCAGAAATGCCTGTTCCGATAAATAATAATCCTAAATCATTTAACTCTTTATTGCGTCTTATCGTATCTTTGAAAAAAGAATTTCCAGCATCAATAATTAAATCTCCTTTATCTAATAAGGGAATAAGTTTTTCTATAAAGCTATCTACAGCTTTACCTGCCTTTACAAGTAGTATTATTTTTCGAGGAGTTTCTAAAGAATTTACAAATTCCTCTAAAGAATAGGTAGGTAATATATTTTTTCCTTTAGCCATTTCTTCGGTATATTTTTCAGTCTTACTACTTGTTCTATTAAATACTGCTACCTTATAACCTTTGCTTTCTATATTTAAAACTAAATTTTGTCCCATAGGACCCAAGCCAATTAATCCAATATTTTGTTTTTTCATTTACATTCCTCCTTATTTAGTCGTTAGTGTAAAAAAATAGGTTTATAGTTTTTCGTTTTTAGTTTTTAGATAAAGATAATCAGTTTTCAGTTATCAGTAGCATCACGGCGTTGCCGTGATGAACAGAGAAGACACGGCACGCCGTGTCTCTACCAAGCGCAATACGCAATACGCGATACGCGATACGAATTAGACTCCCGAAAACGCACTAAATCCTCCGTCTACAGGAACAATGATTCCGGTTACAAATTTTGAGGCATCAGAGGCCAACCAAACACACGCTCCGATTAAATCTTCCGGGTCACCAAATTTATCCATAGGAGTGTGAGCGATTATAGTTTTGCCTCTGGGTGTCAAGCTGCCATCCTCATTAGTAAGTAAAAAACGATTTTGGGCAGTAAGAAAAAATCCCGGAGCAATTGCATTGACTCGCAAGTTTTTATTATATTCTTGGGCAAAATGGACTGCCAACCATTGGGTAAAATTACTTACCGCTGCCTTGGCAGCTGAATAGCCGGGAATTCTGGTAAGTGGACGAAAGGCGTTCATAGAAGAAATATTAATAATAGAACCCCCTTCTTTATTTTCCACCATAATTTTCCCGAAAACCTGGGAAGGAAGTATAGCTCCTCCAAAAAGATTAAGTCCAACCACCTTCTCTAAAGCGGAAAGAGGAAGGTCAAAAAATTTTAATTCTTCTGAGGTAGTCGCCCCTTTTGTATTGCCTCCGGCGGCATTAAGTAAGATATCAACCCTGCCAAAATCTTTCATTATTTCATCTCGACAGATCTTAATCTTTTTAATATCCATCACATCTAAATAATAACCTTTAGCTTCTATCCCTTCTGATTTTAATTCTTGGGCAACTTCATCGGCATTTACAATATCACATAGGGCTATCTTAGCTCCCGCTTTACCCAACCCTCGGGCAATAGCAGAACCTAAAATCCCAGCACCTCCGGTAATTACCGCTATTTTGCCTTCAAGGCTAAACATCTTCAAATTTTCCTCCATTTATTTTTCCTCCTTGAGTTGTAGGGGCGTATTGCAATACGCCCCTACTCTATTCGTTATCTGTTCTTTAATATTCGATATATGAGATACTATCTATCTTATCTCTCATTCTGGCTTCTGGCTTCTGGCTTCTGAATACTTCCTACCTAAATATTTATTTATTTAAAAGCTCCAAATGTTTCCTAATATGATTAGAAAGTTCCCGATAATGGTCTTCTTCATACTCAAATAATATTTTGTAGATTCTATCTTTAAAGATATATTTTCCTTCATCATCCTTTGCTCTTAGAATAGAACCATAAGTTATATGGATAAGCTGTCGAGAGTCATTCTGTTTGAAAAAATTTACCAATTCATCATCTGCAATTGTATCTATATCGGGTATACGAGAAAGGTCAGTAGTTAAATTATAAGATGCTCTATCTTTTGCAAAATTCTCCAAAGCAAATCGATGAATCTCTCGATAAAGAGACGGGTCTTTCATGGCAACCACTTTTACTTCCTCTAACCAGCTGGTCCCGGCAGTTTTTATATGGCAAAGACCGTCTGTCTCCTGAGAAAAAATAGGATAAACAGAAAACTTATCACTTCCGGTGTGAAGAGAAAGTTTGTATCCTCCGATATTTTTTGCGATAGCTGCGTGTAAAGAAAATTCCCTGGCAAATTCCTTTACATTACCTATATATTCTATTCCTTTTTGCCAATCTCCCAAGAAATGAAGAGCGATATTCTGAAAATCTACTCCCCTTCTTTGTAGTTCCAAAACAATAAATAAATGCGCTAAAGGAGATGTAACTGTGGGAGTTTCATCTACAGATATTTCTAAATCAAAATTATTTTTTTTATAATCCTTTAAAAATTTATAACATTTCACCACATGATTTAAGGCTTCAGAATAAGTAAGTATAATTTCTTTCAATGATTCTTCATCGAATATTAATTCTTGCTCACCGATTTTATACTTCTTATTTAAATATAAATTTTCTAATTCTTTACCATTAGAAATCTGTTTATAAAGTTGTTCTAATTCTTGTTTGCTTAACCTTTCAATATCATTTCTTATAAAATCAGAAGGATCTAAAGTAAACATGGTGAAGCCGCAATCTGCTGCTTCTTTTAACTCCTTAATTTCTTTTACATGATCTGCATCAGCCCCAAAAGGACCAATGTAACCTGCCTCAAAACAACCCCAAATTGCATCATCTAAAACTTTTTGCCAATTTCTTTCCATTCTGGACATCTCTCTAACTGATTGCTGAGCTAAAATGGGGAAAATATCTTTTCCTTTAAAGGCCTGAAGATGAGCAGGAGTAGCTATTCCTAAACGGTCTCCGGTACCAAAAGATGGTTTAAGACCACAAAAAGAAGGATTGAGATGGGGGAATATTTCTCGTAGTAGAGTAAGATTATTATGGTTTAAACTACATATCTTGATGATCAATTCATTCTGGTTTACTTCTTTTTCTTCTAAAACGCTACCTTCAAATTTTTGCGCAACAGCATCTACAGCAAATACTACAAGATACTTTTTCTTTTTATCTTTTACCATAAAAAAATAATTTTCTTTCTCTAACTTTTTTATAGAAGAAGTGTAAACAATATACCTATCCCAATAATATTTATTAAAATACTTTAAAATTCCCTGCTTATTCATTAATTTCTCCTTTTAAATTGAATAACCGCATTTGATTTTCACACATCAACGCTTTTGTTGTTCTAACCCCTCCATTATAGGACATCTGTCCGCTCGAAACAAGATTTCCTACAGCTTTGCATATTATTCTATCAAAAACCTCAAATCTACTTCCTTCCGACAAAATCTTCCTTCCATCACAGACTGGACCACCACTTGAAGTAAGTAAAGAAGAGTTTGCAGTATGCAACAAATATTGTTCCATAATATAAGGATTATCATTATGCCACCAAGGGAAACCAGAATGAACGTTAGGAAAAGCTCTTTCTAACATCACATTAGTATGGGCAAATATCTGGTTCATTGGATACAATATTAAATGACTTTGATTTTTATCTTCTCCACTAAAAAATCTCGTTAACAAAGGTTGTAAGTTTTCAATAATATTTACATTTTCTGTTGAAATATCACCTCCTACATCAGTCCCCCAATTTTTAAATAAATATTCATTAGCATTTCTGATTGCTCCATAATGGATTTGGGTAACCATACCTTTTTCTTGATTCATAGCACAGAATTGATGCATCATATAAGAAATAAATTCTTTAGTCTCTGGTGATCTGAGACTAAATTTTTCTCCCTTATTACAAGCTTGTTGGAAAATTTCCTCAGCTCTTTTCTGACTAATTGTTAAACCATAAGGCTCCAACAAACCATGATCACTTGCCTTTGCTCCCCTTTCGGCAAAATAAGTATGTCTTATTCTTAAAGCTTCCACAAGACCTTTAAGAGTTGTTTCTTGTCCAGTTAATTGACAGATTTTTTCCACATTCGATTTCCATTTATCAATAAAGATATTACAATAAGCATCAGGTCTAAAAGTAGGCAAAAAATTTATACCTTCTATGTTATTAGCCATTTTGTGATAGTATAAATCATCTACTGGATCATCGGTCGTACAGATAATCCTCGCTCTAACTCTTTTAAGTATTGCCTGGGGCAACATGTCCTTTTGTTTTAAACAATCATTTGCTTTTTTCCATACTCTATCTGCGGTCTCTGCACTCAATAATTCCTCGATTCCAAACATCCTCTTTAAATCCAAATGCATCCATTGATGAACATGATTGCCTTCGAGATGAGGAAATACCTTGCACAAGGCTACCCATTTATCATAATCTGAAATTTGAGGATCCCTGGCTAAAGCTTGAGAGAAACCGGGGAGCTTTGCTGCCAATTGAATAATATAATGATCGCAATTTTTATATTCTTCTCTTGTCTCCAGAACTTCAGCCCTCCAAATATTGGGGAAAGGTTCATTTTCTACAATCTGTCTTAAATTATGATGAGTGTGAGTATCAATAATTCCAACTTCCTTTCTTAGGGGAACAGCGATATCATGATATAATTTTATTCCTTCAGTTGTATCTAATAACCAATCTTTACTTAAAAAGCCATCTTTATCTTTCATAATAATCTCCTTTGGAAGGACTTATAAATACTTTTTTATCACATTTTATTTTTGTATAACCTTTATTTTTTAGTAAATTAACCTAATATTTAAAGAATTTTAAAGAAGGGTGTAGAATGCCCTTAATATACTTACAAATGCACTTACTAAAACTTTTTACTAATCTTAAATATTTTAGCGAAATTTTAAGATAAAGTAAAATTTTCTCTAAACATTGTATAAGTAAATCAATCTAAGGGAGAATTTTTCTATAAAAACTGCGGGAATTTCTATAGGCTCTTATACTTAGAACGAAGAATCGAGCGGTATCTCAACTTCCTCCCCTTTACGCTCTGCTGAAAGGTAGGCAGCATAAAGAACGCTTACTGTATCACTTGCTGCCAACATTCCGGACTTAGGTTCCCGATTAGTAGCAATTGCCTCCATAAAGTCTTAAATCTCCTGAGGATAGCCAAACATCCAGTTTTCATCTGGTGAAGGGTTAGACCAACCTTGTTTGGTTCCGATTTTCTCCATCACATAAACATCTGCCAACTGTTCCTCTTGTGGATTGTAAAGTTCCATTGCATTAGTAGGACTCAGGTTGCAACGAGTCCTATGATGATTATTGGCAAAGATTTCAAGCCAGTTGTGCACACCTCCCATCACCAATTCTGAAGCAAAAATATCAGCAATCATCCCATCATCAAAAATTACGTGAATATTACCGTAATCCTCGATATCCTCATAATCGGTTCTTAGAAAACCTTTATCGATAAATCTTGGGTTTCGGGTTATCTTATGAGTTCGAGCACTAACTGCTTTCGGACGAATTGCCTTGCCATTACGAGCAATTCCTTCTACCTGTTTCAGATAAAGTATAGCTGATAAAGGATGACAACTCTTACCTATATACCAGTTACCCGCTGATAGGCGGTATAATGAAACTCAGCAGCAAAACGACTACCAACAATTCCAACACGAATGGGACTTTCCATAATTACAAACCTCTCCTGTTTAAAATAAATAATAAAAAATAAATATGAAGTTCTTAAAAATAAGTTTGCCTATACCTCGACCTGTACCAGTAACTATAGCTACTTTATTTACTAAATTCATCTATCTACTGGAATTTATTATAGCTTTGAGGGACATATTCTTTCTCCTTAAAAATAATAATATTCTGATCATTAAGCCAGTAATTTTGTCTATTTAACCCCACTAAATAAATTTTTCTCTAGTTTCCACCTCCTTCTTTTCCTCTTTTTGCGATTTTTCTTTATATCCCAATCTTTTAGATATTTTTTCGCTTGTCTCTATAAGAACTTTTTTTAGATTATTTTGTACATTTTTATCTATCCTGAAAATAGGGCTTGAAATACTAATAGCAGCTATAACTTTTCCTTGATGATTCCTGATGGGGGCAGCTACACAGCGAACATCCTTTTCGTTTTCTTCTCTATCTAAGGCAAAACCCTGTTCTCTTACTTTACCAAGTTCTTTTTCTAATTCCCTTTTATCAGTGATGGTCTTCTCGGTAAGGCGAGGAAGTTCTCTATCTTCTAAGATTTTTTCTCTTTCTTCTTCTGACATATAGGCTAATAGTATTTTCCCCAATGCCGTACAGTGAAGAGGAGCTCTTTTCCCTACGTAAGAGATCATTCTTATTGTTTGAGAAGACTCCTCTTTGGCTAAATACATAACTTCTCCCTCTTCCAGAACTCCTAAATGGACAGTTTCGTTACACTGATTTACTAGCTCTTTTAGATAAGGAGTAGCCTCTCTTGCCAGGTCCATTTGGTGAAGTTTAGCCATGCCTAATTCTATAACTTTTAGACCTAGCTGGTATCTCTGATTATTGGGTTCTTGCTCCACATATCCCCAATGTTTTAAAGTATCTAATATACGGTGAGTGGTGCTGGGATAGAGTCCTAATTTTTCACTGATTTCAGTCATGCTCATAGCAGAACCCTGTCGAAGCATGGTCTCGAGAATGGAGAGGGATTTATCTAAAACTTTTATAGGGTAATTGGGACGTATTTTTTCCATATTGTATCTCCTTATTTATTTCTATATTGTAGAATTTTTTTTTATTTACAATTCAATTTACATTATATAAAAGGCATTCTAATCTTGTCAAATTTTTACTTACCATGAATTTGTGTCAAAAAATCGTTATAAATTTTCTTGCTTAAAAAAATTATACGAAACAATTTTACTGCTAAAGAATATATATCAAATGATGTTTTATTTATCATATGATTAAAAAATCAAAGTCTTTTTAAATGGAAACCTCCATCCACATTAATTATTTCGCCGGTAGAAAAATCTAATTTCCCTGAACAACAAACAGATACTGCTTTTGCTACATCCTCAGGATATCCCCATCGCTTAATTGGAGTAATACCACTATCAATCAGTTTGTCGTATTTATTTTTAACACTTTTTGTCATATCTGTATAAATTATTCCTGGTCTGATTTCATAAACGTTAATCCTGTATTCGGAGAGGCGGTCAGCAAAAAGCTTAGTTATCATGCTAACCCCGGCCTTAGAGATACAATATTCTCCCCTTGATGGTGATGATGTATAAGAGGATAGGGACCCAATATTGACGATTTTAGGTTTAAAATCGGAATTCTCCTCCATCTGCTGGACCATTATATTCGCAACAGCCTGAGTTAAAAAGAAAGTCCCTTTGAGATTGATATCTAGTACAAAATCGAAGCTCTCCTCGTTTGTTTCCAGAATATCCATTCTTACCCTGGGGGCAACCCCAGCATTATTTATTAAAAAATCAATCCTCCCGTACTCTTTCATAACCTGCTTACAGAAGTTGTCGTGATCTTTACTCTGAGCAAGATCTCCCTGAAAATAAAGTACTGGTTGGCATTCTTTTTTAAGCTCTTTCATGTTTTCCTCAACTTTTTCTGGCTCCAAAATATCAAATATAGCAATAGCACAGCCATCCCTTGCCAGCTGCAGAGCAATACTATACCCAATTCCTCGAGCAGCTCCTGTAACAACAGCAACCTTCTGCTCAATCATATCTCCTCCACACTCCTTTAATAGAATTTAATAATATGCTTACTTATAGTTTAAAAAGGTTTCTCCTTTTTCCCGTTCCCTTAAACAACTGCTTTTATTTGTATTTGTTCAGACTCATTTATTTATTTTTTGACACTGCTGATACCTCTTTATACACATTGGCATAGAGGTCAGCATCACGAACAACACAGCCTGTTTTTGAACCCCAAACCATTAGCTGGGAACATCTACTACAGGTAATACAGCACTTCTTATCCTTCATTTGACCTTTTTCTAAAAGATCGCGGGCAAAATTAGGATAAGCAAAAGCTTGTCGACCGAATCCAGCTAAGGAATGATAGCCTTTTTCAATATTTGCCGCAGCAGCAGCTCCTCCAAATTGGCGTAGCCAACTATAACCCGTTCCTATTATTGGCAAATCAGGCACCTCTTCTTGGATCTGATGGGCAAATTTAAACATTCTTTCTACTCCCTTTAGAGGAGGTTCTGGTTCGGGACAACCTTCTTTTATGGGCCGATCATAAGGTCGATTTACATGAGGATTAAAATAAGGTATACCAGCAGTTGCATTAATTAAAGATAAACCTAAATCATCCAATTCTTTTACTAATCTTTTGGGCTCACTTAAATTAACCTCCCATTCACCGCTATTATTATTTTTGCTAATACCCCAATTATTTTCCGAAAAAATTACATTAGAAATATTCAAACGAGTGGTAATAATTAGCTGAGGTACTTCTTGTTTAATTAATTCTATAGTCTCTTTTAAAAATCTCGTCCTGTTTTGGTAAGAGCCTCCGTATTCTCCCTTTCTGGTTTTAGCCCCTAATAATTCCAATATCAGGTAACCATGGCATGATTTAATATCTACCGCATCAAAACCCGCCTTATAAGCTAGTTTCGCAGATTTTACAAATTTTTCCTGAATATATTTTAACTGTCCATCTTCTAGTAAAGGATAATTATCATCAATATTTACTACTTTATCCAAGGCAGAGTGGTGAACTGCAATTAAAGGTTTTCGTACCCCTTCAGGTTTACTAAACCTCCCGGAATGGTTTAATTGTAAAACACAAAAAGGCTCATGATGTGCCCCGTATTCTTGCATAGCTCTATCTTTGGTCATCCTTAATAATTCAGCAAAGGCTGGTTCTGTAAACTCATTTAATAAAAGTTGATGTGGATTAGAGCGGGCTTCAGGTAAAATAGCAGTTGCTTCAAACCAGATTAAGCCAGCTCCTCCTTGGGCAAACCGTTTATATCTTCTAAAAGTTAATTCTCCCGGACTACCTTGCTCATCACTGTCACATCCCTCCATAGGCTGAATAGCTAATCTGTTAGGAATTCGGTGATTATTTATTATCAAACTTTGATTTAAGACCTCCGTGCTCTCTGAAAAATCAAGCTCAATATTATCCTGATGAACTTCTTTCTGCAATTCTTCGAGGCTATGGTAATTAAATTTTTTACTCACTATTTCTCTCTTTCAATAAATTTCTTTATTTATATAGGACTTCCATACTTTTTCGAACCAAAATTTATCCTGGGGAATTTCTCTCACGGGAATCCAATTTATTTTCTGAGTTCTTTCCCTATATTGATATTCTAAAATAAATTTTCGCCATTTCACTAACTCAGGTCGATATTTCCATTGCTTATTTAATTTTTCACTTATAAATTCTCCTTGCTTATCTAAAACTAAATAAGAACCTCGGCTCCCCCCGCCTCCCTCCAGGTAGGCCTCTATGCTCTTTAATACTGCTACTTGGGTTAAGCACAACTGCCTATTCTGGAAAAATTCTACTATTTCTGCCTTATCATTTAAACTTATTTCCCCTGAATTTAAGTGCTTATATTGAGTCTGGGCTTCTTTTAAGGACCTTTTAATATCTTGTAAGTTCCTGATATGAGCGGCATATTTAGTCATTCTTTCTTGAAATTCCCTACGGAAAGAAGACATATCTTGCCCTGATTTATGTACACCCTGCAAGGCTTTTTGGGTTAATTCTAATTTGGAGGCTATCTGTAATTTAGTTTGATCTAAAAAATCTTTCTTATTTAAAGTAAAATCAAAATATTTTTGAGAGATAAATTCCGCTGCTCGCAAACCTCCTACTTGTCCAGAATTTAAAGCAGAACCACCGGGACGATGAACTCCATGGCTACCATTTACCTCTCCTATGGGAAATAAATGTTTAATATTGGATTCCCACCAAATATTACCGACTAAACCTCCATTATTATGCTGGGCACAAACAGCTATTTCTAAAGGTTCTTTACTTAGGTCAATCCCATGCTGTCGGTAAATATTCACTGCTAAAGGATTCATCTGTTTTAAACGATCAAAAGGAGTATCTAAAAGTGCTTCTCCTTTTTTTAAATAAGTATAAGCTTCGGCATCTAAATTATTTAGATTAAACTCTTCTAATTTCTGGTTTGCCGTAGGATTTTTTCTAAAATCAAGAAAAACTCGACGTCCTTTAATAATATTTTCCTGATACACTAAAATATCGATTAAAGAGGAACCGTAATTTTTTATTTTCTCTACAGCAAATGGCCACTGATACCCCTTGAGAAATATTGCAGTAGCTAACTTTCCCATGGTGGGAAAATATTCATTTAAAAATTCCTTTTCGTCTGAACCATCTAATTTAGTACTAATGTAACAAGGAATAGCCTGCTGATAAGTACCGGATAAATTCCAACGAAATTTAGTAGAGGCAATACCATACTGCCATTCAGTCAAATTTACCGCCCTTGCCCCCACCTCCAAAGCGATACCTGTGCTACCTAAATGTTTTTCCGGATAAACTGAAGTTTTATATAAACCACCGGGACCGCCAGTTCCCATTACAATATTCTCTGCTTGGAAAATAACTAAAGAGGATAGCCCAGTAGAAGCTAACTTTTTATTAATAGCTATTGCCCCCACTACTCTTTTTTCCGCTCCTTTTCCGTTGGTTAGAAGAGAAATTACTTCGTATTTATCCAGGATAGGGATTTTTTCCTTTTGCACTTGTATTAATAATTTTTTAAACATTTGTTGAGATGTCCAGGGACCGGCTGAGGTAGCTCGTTGTTTTGGATCATAATCAGTTTTATATCCTACATATCCACCATAAACATTATGAGGGAAGGGAACACCAATCTCTACTAAGTGAAAAAATTCTTGGGGGGAAAGAGCAGCTTCCACTAAAGCAATATCTCCATGCATAGAGCCACCCGAAAATAGAGTTTGGGCCATGGCGTAGACTGAATCTCTTTCTTGGCCAAAAAGAGAAAGTTTATAATAAGTTTGCTTATCCGATCCAGAATTGTTAGAAGTACCTCCTCCTAAACATTCAGTAACGATTACTATATCTTTAAGGCCAAAATTATGCAGATGAAGGGCACAATTTAAGGAAGCAGCTCCTGAACCAATAATTAAAGTATGACAGCGATAGAAAGGAAGGGTTATTCCCTGGATAGAAATATATTTCTTTTTCATTTTACCAACTTTTCATAATTTTAATTTTTTAAAAATTAAATATTCTTTTACATTTTCCAACATTTTTATAAATAAATCTCTAGCATCACTAATGTCTAATCTCATTATCTGGGGATCATTTAAAAATACTCTAAATGCTAATTCCTTATCTTTGGTCAAAACAGCTTTCAATAGCGTTTCTTGATTTAAAACATGAGTAATAATTAAGTTTAGTAATTCTTCTGGTAGTTTCCCAGCTATTACCGGTTCAATTCTATCCCTTCTAAATACAGCATTTGTTTCCACAATAACTTTATCGGGCAAATTATTTATTTGCCCGATGTTAGGAATATTTACATTAGTAATTAAATCGCCTAAACCTAACAGAGCTTTAATTTGTTTAACATTTTCTTCACCTGAAGGTTTTAATTCAAATTCTTCCTCACCATTAACAAGTCTTCTACTCTTCTCCTTTAACTCTTTTTTATGCTCTATCCTCCAGTCTACTGGGGTAAGGCTGAATTTCCATCTTTTTACGGTTTCTGGATCCTTTAGATACCATGTGCCCGGTACAAACTCGGCCAGATGCCTATCTCCTGCAGCAGCTATTAATCCAAAACGTCTAAAAAGGTCAAATTTTACAAGTTCAGCCGAAGAAAAATAATCATTCATCCAATATCCCTTTTCTGATTGCTCATAACCATCTTCATAATATTTATCTACAAATTCTGAATACAATGGTATTAAATTAATACCCTTATATGAAGCTCTATTAATCCAGGTAAAATGATTTATACCTAGTATATTTACTTTAATTTCTTCTCTGCTAATCCCATTTATTCCCCGCATCTCTTTTAACATCATAGTTAGAAGTTTTTGTGTCCCAAATACTTCATGACAGCATCCAAAGGCTTTTATCTCTGGAAATACCTTATAAAGAGTTCTAACCAGGACAGACATAGGATTAGTATAATTAATAATCCATGCTTCAGGGCAATATTCCTTAATAGCCCTGGCAAATTCTATAAACATAGGTATAGCTCTTAATGCCCTGACAATGCCACCAGGACCAACGGTATCTCCAACTGATTGATAAATACCATATTTCTCTGGTAAATGAACATCACTCTTCATTTCCTGAAATGTCCCAGGGAGTATAGATATAAAAACAATATCAGCCTTTAAAATTGCCTCTTTTAGACTTTTAACTGCTTTATATTTCCACTTTCCTTTAACTTCATTTCTTTTTAAAAGTTTATTACCAATAATTTCATTGGCATACGCAGCTTCATAGTTAATATCAAATAATTTTATAGTACCTGAAAGGCTCTCTTCTAATGCCAGATCACTCATAATTCCCCAGGCCCATCCCATTGAACCTCCACCAATATATGCAATATTTATATTCTCTACTTTATCTTTAATATATTTCATTTTTAATTAATCTTCCTTTAATTATAATCTAATATAACCCTAATCGCAGCTGCCTCATTCATCTCTCTAACCTGTTTTGCAGCTTCATCAACAGTCATCATTCTAAATGCTACCTTTTGATGAATCTTTGCATAAGAATCCAGTACTTCATTTTGATATTTTGGGAATGGCGGTGAAATTTTACTTGTTTATATAAGATGTTATACTTTTTTATTTAATTTTTCCTAATCTTTATTGAAATATATAATCCTCTGCTCATCAGCAGATTGTCGGGCTTTTAAACATGAATCAGTAATGTAAAAAGCATCTTCAGCACTAACCAGACAGCTACCTCTGCCCCTTATTTGCTTAACAAAATCCAGAAAGATTTGCCCTCCAGCAGAGGGTACAGGTAGTTCCTGAAGCCCCTGGCAGTCTTTATTAATAATAAAAACCTTATTGTTGGCCACTTCTATTATTCCTTTCGTACCGACTACCCGAAGCCGGTCATCACTATGACCAAGTGCCGTTTTCGGACGGAGATAATCTATAGATACCATTCCGTAAACTTCATTGGTCATTTTAAACTGGCAGACAGCTGTGACTTCTAGCTCCCCATGATTACGATTATACTTTTTAGAATGATGAGCAACAACCGATTCAAATTTTTCACCACTAAACCAGTAAAGCCAATCAATGGCATGACTACCAACCCAGGGTATTGTCCCTCCATATGTATCACGTTTCTGATAATGAGTTCCACGTGAACCAAGCTTATATGATTTCTGAGCTAATAGAAGACGAATCGTACCCACAGCCCCTTCCAGCACCTTCTCCCGGGCAATATAAAACCAGGGGTAATACCTTGTACCAAACATTACAGCCAGATTTACACCGGCTTTTTTATAAACGTTTTTAATCTGCTCTAATTCTTCAAAGGTGGTAGCAATAGGTTTTTCTACAAAAACATTTATAGACCTTTCTAATGCTTCCACTGTAACCCGGGCATGATCTCCAAAGTAACAAGCAATTGCTGCAATATCCGGTTTTACAACCCTTAACATTTCCCGGTAATTATCATATAACGGAATATCATAATCAAATTCCTTATTTAGTTTGTTATGAAAATCCTTTATTTCCTCTCCTTTTGAACCCCTGGCAATTCCAGCTATTCTTATTGACAAATCCTTTTTTATTCCTTCTAAAACATAACCGGTATGGCCGGTATCACCAATAATGCAAACTCTTATTGTTTCCCTGTCATCTTCCAACATAGTCAAACCTCTTACAAATTGTCTTTTTAAACTCTATTTCACTATAGGAATGAAGCCCTTTTGAACATTCATTAACATAACTAAATTCATATTTTTTATAGCTTACTTGACACTATCCTACCGGTACGAGACCAGGATATACCTAATTCATGAGGTAATTTCCAGCTACCATAACAATATTCCATATCATATTTTAAACCCTCTACATAGATAGCAACCTTTTCTCCGTTTTTACTTACCGGTTTAATTAGATTATCCGGAAAATTTGTAATCTCAGGAGCCGATTCCTGTATTTTATTTATACAGATAACCTGAGCAAGAGAAGCCTGAGGACCGCAAACCGTTTTCCCGCCCTCACTAACAGTATTAAGAGTAGACCATAATTTACTATCCTTATTTTTGAAGGGGTCACCATATATCTTTTTTTCTCCATTATTGAATATGGCAATAATCTCTTTATTATCTGAATTCTGGTTATAAATAACAGAAGCCTTTTCAAATTCAAAGTAAAACTTTGGCCCTACTCTTTCTTCGACAGCATGGGTTGCATAAAAGAAGAGTTCTACATTTTCCGTAGTCATTACTCTGACAAAAGCAGTATCATAGTTTTCAATCTTATTAGCACGGTATAGTTCTGCCAGTACCAGAGCCGGATGTGTACTTTGATTAATTTCTTTTCCTAATAGATAAAACATATTATGCAGAAAGTGGGATGTTGCATTACTGGCCACACTATCCAGTACCCAGTTTCCTGCACTATCCTGCTTCCGGCCTGCCCAGCTATTTCTATTATAATAAGCAAAATCCCTGGGCCACAGTACCAGTGTTTTTAACCGTTTAGGCTTCCCAAATTTACCTGATATTATATCATGTTTTAGCTCCTGAATAGCTTCACTAAAAGACCACTGGTAACCTATAGCAACAATTTTGTTTTTACTTTTCTCAATCTTAATTATTTCCTTTGCATCTTCAATTGTAGCACATAAAGGTTTTTCACATAAGACATGAGAGTCCCTATTTAGTGAATAACAAATTTGTTCGGTATGATATTGGATAGGGGTAGAAATAATAGCCAGGTCAACATTGCCCTTGCTATAAAATTCTTCCATGGAAGAAAAAATAGGGATGTTTAATTCCTTTAACTCGTGCAATCTCTGGCAGCCTTCTGGATAGGGGTCTACAGCTCCTGCAATCTTAAAGTTGCATACTCCTTTGTTATCCAGTAAAGACCGGACATAAAAATTTCCATAACCACCAATACCGATTAACACAATGGTAATAGGTTTCATCGACTAAACCCCCTAATTTAAGCAATTTCATAAACATAATGATTGCTTCAATCATATCTACAGGAATAATTATAATTCTTCCACTGTCAAATGAATTATTTATATTTCCTGGAAACAAGAGTAAGTTGTCTTAACGGCCATATTCTTTTAGCCAAAATCAATACCCTTATTCCCGGAACCTCTCAAATAAAGAAAATTATCATTTTGTTTTGACTGTTTATTGCTGAATATATAAGCTTGGTCAATCTCTTCTAAAACAATAACCGGATTACTATTCCCACAATTTTCAACCTCACATCCCGTAAATTCTATATTTTTACCCTTTATCATTTCAAAAGCAGGTCCTTCATGCCCACCAATCTTTATATTATTAAATTTTATATTCCTGAAATTATTACAATAAAAACCCTGATGGTTAATGGGTTTTAAATGACTTATCATGGCTGGAATGGCAGGCGCTGAATCCTCTGCAAGATTAACTGATACATTATCAAAGGTAATATCTTCTACAGGCATTTCAGGAAGTCCGTATATAAAGGCAGCAGTAGCAATTATACCCCTGGCTGTAATATTGCTAAAATGTATTCTTCTGATAACCGGAGTCCCTTCATTTACCGGGTATTCATTCTTATCCCAGACTATTTTATCCTTACCACCCTCTCCACAATAATAATACAAATTAATGATAAAGGGACAGATAACCCTTTTCATAACTATATTATTTACTCTGATGTCTTCAACAACACCACCCCGACCCCTTCTGGACTTTATTCTTATTCCCCGATCAGTTCCTTCAAAAACACAATTGGATATTACAACATTTCTTATATCACCACTCGTCTCGCTTCCGATAACAACACCTCCATGGCCGTGGACCATAGTACAGTTACTAATAGTAATATTTTCGCAAGGTATTAAATTATTACACTGCTCTGTACCGGATTTAATGGCAATACAATCATCCCCTACATCTATATGACAATCGGATATATGGACATTCTTACAAGAACTCGGGTTGATACCATCAGTATTGGGTGAGATAGCAGGATTTTCGATAGTAACTTTATTTACTACCACATTACGACAATTAATAGGATTAATAGTCCAACTTGGGGAATTAATCAGTTTTATACCCTCAATTAATACATTATTGCAGTTTAAAAACCCAATAAAACGGGGGCGATGATACTTTAACTCTTTTTTATTAAAGAGGTTCCACCAGTATTCACCCTGACCATCCAGAATACCCCGGCCGATAATAGTGATATTTTCCAGCCCTTGACCATTTATCATAGGGGCATATACCTCCTGCTCCAGACCTTCCCATCTATCAATAATTACATTATAATGCTCTATATTTTGTACAAATTTAACCCTGGCTCCTGCTTCCAGGTAAATGGTAATATTGCTTTTCAGTTGAATTGGCCCGGTAAGAAAGATGCCTGCCGGAATATAGATAGTCCCACCTCCGGCTTGAGAGCACTCACGAATTACTGCAGCAAACACATCACTATTCAGAGTTTTATCATCAGCCACAGCGCCATAATCATTTATATTATAAATGCCTTTAATCATCTTCATCTTTTCCTTCCTATTTTTTAAAAAATTCTTGTAATGAAGCTCCCCGCCCTTACGGACGGGGATTTACCGCTGGAATTTTAAAGAATAGTCTCTATTAATTCTAATACCATTTCTAATACCATTTTCATTAGATCATCATAATTAAGTTGTTTACCCGATTTGTTTTCAGAATGAGTTCCATTAAAAAAATAATTAGAATCTGAACTTAAATCGGCTGGATAATTATCTTTTGCAGTGCTTTCTTGTTGGTACGAATAAAATCCATCAATTGTAAAATCTGGGGTTATATTTGAATATGTTGTAAAGACTAAATTTCCACTATCATTATTAAATGAGATGTTGTTTTCAGCTATAACACCAGGATTACTATTGCTTGTGAAACCAATCGCACCATTACCAAAAGCTATACTGTTTCTAATAATATGAGGTACATGAATACCTTCTCCACCAAGTTTAAATCCATTTTTGTCACCACTACCTACAGTACCATCTGTTAAGAAACCATTATTAAATGAGATGTTATCATCTAAAATAACTGCTCCTATTGCACCAGTACCTGCTTTAGTGTATAAATCCCAACCATCATCAATATTGTTATGAGAAATATTACCTCTGAACACATTACCTACACCTGATGTAAGTTTTGCAGCAAATCCATCAGCATTATTCTCAGATGGGTCACGGTTATCAAATGAAATGTTGTGTAAAATAAGGTTATTTGATGGCCATTTTGACTTATCGTTTTCAGTTATGTCTGTACGGCTTATTTGTAGACCTGTGTCACCATTTTCAAAGAATCTACAACGTTCAATAATGTTATAACTTCCGCCTACAACAAAACCTTTAGTATTGCCTGCTGTACGAGTAAAATCAATACCTTTTACATGCCAGTAATTACCACTAAGGATAACACCTTCTGTTCTTTTATCAAAGTCAAAAACAGGTTTTGCACCTTCACCTGCAACGAGGTATTTCATTGCATCTACTCTACCATCATTGTATTTTCTAATTTCAATATTTGAATTACGTACATAATGTCCATTAAGTACAATGATCTTTTGACCTTCTTTTACAAAGTCAATAGCTGTATCAATGTCAAGAGGATTTTCCTCTGAACCGTTCCCCTCACTTGTACCTGCTGGTGATACATAGATATCTCCACCTTCAACAAATGTTTTCATAGTTACTGTGTAGTTATTAACTATCTTATCGTAAGATGTTAAATATTGTGTATCCTCTGGTAAGAATGTTATACTAAAACCATTATCGCTGTTTGCACCAATTGTTGTAGGTATAACAAGAATTTTTCCTGCTTCAACTTCTACCTCTTGAGCAATAACTTCTTGATCTTGTTTAACTGTAACAGTTCCTTTTACATTAGATCTAACCATCAAATCATACTCTGTCTTTGAAACTTTATCGAGAGATAAAAATTCAAATTCAGGTGTAACTGCTTCTACTGGAGGCTCAATTTGCGGAGCATCTGTTTTTGCTGCTGTTACATTAAATTTTATATTGCTTACTTCAATCGTTGCAATACGAGCAGTATAGAAACCTACATATATCTTGGAGTCTTGAACATTTAATATTTCTGGTTCAAAGAATATGACTTCTTCTCCATCATTAAGTTGTCCTGTGAACCCACTATTTGTTTTAGCAAGTCTAAGTCTGTAATCTGCAGCAGGATATGTATTCTTTGTTACAGGTTTTTCATCTTTTAACATAATGCTTTGGATGCCTTGACTACCTGCACCGTCAGAAGATTCTATACCTGTTCTAATGAATACTTGAGTTCCATTAGGATTTGTTGTGCGGCCACTATAGCCACCAATAGCTACTATATTAGAAGCGAATACACTGGAATCACCATGCTTATTGGTTGCATCTCTTGCCATAATTCCAAAGGATTCCTGACCATCATGGGGTTTCTTTGCATACTCAACAACCTTTATATCTGCAGATAATACAAAATTATCTTTTGCGGCATCAATTTCAGTATAGTAGAAAGAGATACCGTCGTGGTCTCCAGTAACTTTACCGCCACCTTCTAAAGCTTGAAGCCAAATGGTTCCATCTTCTCTTTCTTCACAGAAATTTTTACTACTTGATGAAGATTGACCAAAAAATCTAAAGTTCCATTCAAATTCAGTTTGTTCTCTTACTGTTACTTTATAAACAATAGGGTCTATACTAGTATCATTAGGAACAATTACGATATCATATGTTCCAACTTCTGATCCATTAAAAGCTGATGAATCAACTGTATAATCATTCTTATTTAGAACTTCTTTGTCAAGATTATCATAAACTTTTGAAACTTCTAATCCAGCAACACCAAAAGCTTCACCTGTATAATAAGTCGTTTTAGAATAGTTTGTTATTTCAATACCTACAAACTCTTTTTCTTTAACTGTAAGAGTTAATACGGCCGTTTTGCCTTTATGTGAAATAATGACTTCTTTTTCACTTGGGTTAGTTGTATCTAGAGCAGATACTGTGTATTCATCTTTCATGAGTCTTGCTTCATTACCATCACTGTAACTTGCATATACGATCATACCATCAAGGTCTAATTCATCGCCTAAATAATAGAGTGTTACTTTTGGTAATTTTATAATTTCTAAGCCAGTAATAACAGCATCACTAACCTCTACGTCAAATGCTATAGACGTTTCAGGTGTTTCTGTTGATGTTACTGTAACAGATTTTGTTCCTGAAGTATCAAAAACATAATCAGATACATCTTCTCCTGAGATAGATAAAGTATATAGCTCACTTGTAAGCTCTTCAGCTTTATATCCATCATTATAGTCCGCTATTACAACAAGACCTTCTGGATCGAATTGATCACCTATATAATAATCCGATTTTGCCGGGAAATATTTAATTTCCAAACCTGTACAAGTTAAAGAATTAATTGTAAGATCAATAGTTTTAGTTACTCCGTTAAAATTAATTGATATTGTATTGATTCCTGCTTCATTGCTATCAAAACCAGTCACTATATAATCTTCCTCTGAAAGAACTACTTCACTGCCATCAGAATATACAGCTGCAACTTCTATACCTGTTAAATCTAAGCTTTCTTCAAGTAGATATTCTATTTTCATCAAACTTGTATCCATTTTCAATTCACTTACTTTTCTTGCATTAACTTTAATATCAAAGTCACTGAAAACAACTGTCGTATTTCTTACAGCATAAAGACCTGCATAGAGCTTATCGCCTTCAAAAACAAAGTTTTCAAGTACAACAGGTTCTTCATTTCCAAAAGTTAATATAAAAATATTTCCAGATTTTTTGATACTAAGATCATAGACACTTCCAGGACCAGGTACGACTTCATTTATCATATCACCTTGTTTTACTAATCCTGATTCAGTTCTGTTAAATGATATTTGGGGCATATCTTTCTTTACATTGATAGGTCCTACAGCAAGAGAATTCCCAAAGGTATCCTTGTTATATTCATTTATCAATACCTCATCTCGAAGCATTAAGCCGAAAGATACTTGATTATTAATTTCAAAGGATTCAACAGTGGCTGTTGCTGACATTTCAAAATTCAAATCAGCAGGTAATTCCTTGAAATAATAAGCTAATCCTTCTGTACTACTAGCAATCTTACCTCTGTTATTAGAAACTCTCATGGTAACAGTTCCATCTTCATTTTCTGTGATTTCATAGTTTTCTTCGGTGATTTTGTCATTTCCACCAACATCGCCAAAGAAACTATCTTCCCAATCACCAGTAGCGGTAGCCAAAAATTGCTTTTCAGCAGCAAACCCAAAACTAAACATTACCATTACTAAACTAATTGCTAATATTAAAATTAATATTGTCTTGCTTTTTAACATTAATAATCTCTCCTTTTATTTTTTAAAATAAAATTTTACATACTAACTAAAAGCAAATATTTTAGTAGGCTTACAACTCACCTCCCCCCAATTTTTTATCTCTTTTCGTTCAGCAAATTTATGCTAAGTATTTTTTTCTACATATTTACTTTTTGTGTTAAAATAACCTAAAAAAAGTAAATAACAAGCAAATCTTATCAACATTTCACTCTTTTTTTCTCGCATAATTTTATAATCTTTGTCTTTTTCATGATCATAACCCGTTAAGTGTAATAAGCCATGAATTAATAATACCGTTAATTCTTTTTCCATGCTATGATTTAAGGTATCTGCCTGCCTTTGAGCAATCTCTATAGAGATAATTATATCTCCTAAAAGCTTATCGTTTTCTACCTCAGGGGATTTGATAGCTCCTTAGAGAAAGAGCACAAGTCCCTCCCTCTCCAGCCAGGAGAAGTCTATAATGGAACCTGTTAATCTACAAATTATCCTTTCATACCGGAAGTAACTACCCCTTCAACTAAGTATTTCTGGAAGAAAAGGAAAATCAAAAATAGCGGAATTATAGATAATGTAGACATAGCAAACATAGCACTCCAGTTAGTTATTGTACCGGGGTCAGAGAATAAGTGCAAGGCTACAGAAACAGGATATTTTGCAGGTGTCTGGAGATAAAGTAATGGAGTCATAAACTCATTCCAGCTCCAGTAAAAAGAAAATATTGTTCCTGTTATTAGTACCGGCTTTAAATTAGGCAACAATATCCTGAAAAAAATACCAAAATACCCACAACCATCTATTCGAGCTGCTTCATCTAATTCTTTCGGTATACCCCTGATAAATTGAACTATTAAAAAAATAAAAAAAGGAAGAGGGAAAAACCCTGGTAATATTATTGGTAAATAGGTATCCATCCATCCTATTTGGTTAAACATTATATACTGAGGTATCCTTAATATTTGAGCAGGTAATAACAGTGTTATAACCATTATTGAAAAACAAATTTTATTACCAGTAAATTTAATCCTCGCAAAACCATAAGCTGTAATTGCTGCCAGTGAAACCTGACCTAATGTGGATATACTAGAGATAACAAATGAATTCCTAAAATATCTCGCAAATGTTTCATCTCCTCCAAACCCTCTCCAGCCATCAGCATAATTCCCGAAATTAAAGTAATCTGGAATTAATGTGGAAGTTAAGGCATTTCCCGAAGATTTAAAAGAACCTATTACCATCCATAATAAAGGATAAAGCATAATTACACCAAAGAAAAATACAATTGTATGAAAAACAATACCACCTAATCTTTTTCTATTTCTAGCTGAAATGCTTAAATTCATCAGTTACAATTCCCCCTTTGTTTCATAATAAACCCAGCGGTTAGATGTTTTGAATATAATGAATGTTATTATGGCTATTACTATCAGTAATATCCAGCCCAGGGCAGATGCATAACCAAATCGGTGATATCGTATACCCTCTCTAAACAAATAGAGTGCATAGACCTCTGTTTTACTCATAGGGCCACCCCCGGTAATGATATAGGCCCGTGTAAAAATTAGAAATAATCTGATGATCTGCATAATTAAATTAAAGAATATCACAGGTGTCAGCATCGGTAGAGTTATCCTGTAAAATTTGTGCCACCAACCAGCCCCATCAATCGAAGCTGATTCGTAAAGACTAACTGGTATCGCTTTTAACCCTGCCAGAAAAATGATCATTGGAGAACCAAATTGCCAAACAGCCAATGCAATAAGGGTTAAAAGTGCTGTGTTGGGATTGCCTATCCAGGAAAAGCGCTGTTCCATTAATCCAGAAGCCATTAAAATATTATTTAAAGCACCATAATAACCGAATAACTCTCGCCAGATTACTGCTATGGCCACACTGCCTCCTAAGATAGAAGGTATATAGTAAACAGCCCGATAAAAATCGATCATTTTACTGGCCTTATAAAACAATAAAGCTAAAACTAGGGCAAATACCAGTCTTAGAGGAATACTTGCCGCTACATACATCAATGTAACTTTGAGTGAGTTTAAAAATTTTGGATCATTTTTTATTATTTCAATATAATTTTGTAGACCAATCCATACCGGAGGAGAAAATAAATTATAGTTAGTAAGAGAATAATATAATGACAAAATCATGGGATAAGCCATAAAGGCTAGAAATCCAATAATCCAGGGGCTAATAAATAGATATCCTGCTAAATTATCTTTTAATAACTTTTTCCTTTTATGGCTAAAAAATGCTTTAACCTGTAACAACAAAACCACTTACCTGTCCTTTCAGTTTTGATCATCCCCCTTACATGTAGTATCCTATGGGTTAACAGAATATATTCTGTTAACCCATAGGTAATATGCAACACCTTATCTTTTATTGATTTTCTAATAACTCGGTAGCTTTAGCTCTAAATTCTGCTGCAGCTTCTTCTAAAGTTTCAACCTTGTAAAGAGCTTTATATAGCACCTCGCTAAATATTGCAACAATTTCCTTATGTGGCGCTGGTTGTGGAGGACCAAGCGGGGAGGAATGTTCAGCTGCCAGGTCAAGATATTCAAATACTACTTTATCGTTTCCACTTAAGGTCGGTTTTAATGCTTCTTTTACGGCAGTAGAGACCGGGATACCTCTCTCTGTTCCAAGTATCTTAGCAGCTTCGATATCATTAAACCAGAAATTCAGAAATTTAAGGACTGCATCAACTTTATCAGTCTTTTTATTTACGGCCCACATCTGCGAAGGTTTAATAAATAGCCCTTCCTGAACCTGGTCTTTACCTTTAGGATATGTTGTAATTGCCAGTTGTTTTCCTGCTGAATTACTTAAAGCAGCCAGCTGATTACTCCAGTGATTTGAGTTGAGGGCAGCCTTCTGAGTGCAGACGCCAGAACTTTCAACCTTTTTTGTTACTTCCTGTCTTATGGAAGGAGGTAGGAATAAACCATCTTCAATACCTTTCATATCCATGCCAACAAATTCTACATATAGATTATCATCATCATATCCAAGGCCGGTCCCATCTTCATTATATAATTCTAAACCATGCTGCCTCAAGAAGACCATAAATCCTACAGCTGTCTCCATAGCAGCTAAGGTATCTGATGCGAATATACCTAGCTTTTCTTTTACAGTCTTACAGATTTTAAAATAATCTTCCCAGGTCCAATTAGGATCAATTTCCTTAATGCCTGCTTTTGCAAGTAATTCTGAATCATAAATAAAACCTGCCGCATTTACTCCTAAAGGTATGCCAGCTAACACGCCTTTAATTCTTTCCGTTTCACGTAGAACTTTAGGGACATCTTTAACATTTAATTCTCCACTCTCTACATAAGGTGTTAAATCAAGTAAAACATCATTATTAACATACTCTGTTACATATTTACGGACATGCTGAACTATATCAGCCATGTTTCCTCCTGCTATCTGGACATCAATCTTATCCCAATAACCATCCCAACTTGTGAATTCAGGTTTAACATCAATGTCAGGATATTTTTCCTCAAACAATTTAATAACCTGTTGTGTTCTTTCATGTCTGGTTTGTGAACCCCACCACATAACTCTCAAGGTAGTCTTCCCAGCATAACCGGACAATGATAAAGATATTATCAAGGCAAACACAA
This sequence comes from uncultured Atribacterota bacterium, assembly GCA_964632105.1. Lineage (GTDB taxonomy): Bacteria > Atribacterota > Phoenicimicrobiia > Phoenicimicrobiales > Phoenicimicrobiaceae > Sediminicultor. The sequence goes on along the minus strand of CAZWFH010000003.1, from coordinate 2,626 downwards.
CAAATACTGTCAAAAAAATTTGTTTTTTCATTTTAATTCTCCTTTTTTAATTTGAAGTAATGTCAAAAATCCTTCTATTTATATCGTCAAATCCCTGTTATTTTAAGGATTTGTCATAAAAAATATGATCACCCCCTTTCAACCAAAAAACATCTTCGGCTAAATTACTTCAACATACTCAAGCTTTCATAATCCTCCCCTTCTTTTATCACCCCCAAAAGTAATATTTTGCTGATTACATCAGCAATTTATGATATCTTACTTAACTTTTTATTTTATATTACGGAAGTTAATTCTATTTTAAATCCATCACCTACCCGAATTACCTTGTCATTTAGAAATTAAAAGTGAACTCTTAAAAATAACCTAAAAACTTCCCTTTACACTTAATTAAATTTTATCTATTTTTTCACCTGGATCTTTTAGATATCTTTTTACTCATCTCGATAAGAGCTTCTTTTAGATAATTTTGTTTATCAATATCTACCCGATAAGCAGGGCCAGAGATACTAATAGCCGCTATTATCTTTCCTTGAAAATTCCTAATAGGGGCAGCTATACATTGAACATCTTTTTCATTTTCTCCTCTATCTAAAGCAAAGCCTTGTTTTTTTACTTTATTAAGTTCTTTTTCTAATTCCTCTTTATCAGTTATGGTCTTCTCCGTAAGGTGAGGAAGTTCTCTTTTGCCTAATATTTTCTTTCTTTCTCCTTCTGGGAGATAGGCTAACAGCACCTTACCCAAAGCAGTACAGTGAAGGGGGTTCTTTTACCCACGTAAGAGCACATCCTTATTGTTTGAGAAGGCTCCTCTTTGGCTAAATAAAGAACCTCTTCTTCCAGGACCCCTAAATGAACAGTTTCGTTACACTGATTTACTAGTTCTTTTAGATAAGGAGTAGCCTCTCTTGCCAGGTCCATTTGGTGAAGTTTGGCCATACCTAATTCTAATGCCTTCAGACCTAGTTGGTATTTCTGAGTATGGAAATCTTTTTCTACATAACCCCAGTGTTTTAGGGTATCTAATATACGGTGAGTGGTGCTGGGATAGAGTCCTAATTTTTCACTGATTTCAGTCATATTTATAGCAGAACCTTCGTGGAGTAGTATCTCAAGAATGGAAAAGGATTTATTTAAAACCTTTATGGTGTAATTAGGTTCTGTTTTTTTATCTTTTCTCCTTTAGTTTATTTCTATAATATAGAAATATATTCTATATATTACGCTTATATTATACACAATAAATTTTAATTATGTCAATCGTAACAACTGGATTTGTCCAAAAAACTTAAAAGCTCAATCTATTTAAGTTTAGAAATAATCTTACCTTTGTACTCTGCCTGATGTTGCTCCTCCAGCTAAGTTTTTTACTTCCTCAACTGAAAGCAAAGGTAAATCACCAGGGATGGAGTGCATGAGACAAGAGGCTGCTACCGCAAATTCAAGGGCTTCTTTATCATTATCTAATTTATTGAAACCATAAATCAACCCTGCGGCAAAAGTATCTCCCGCTCCTACCCTATCTACAATGTCGTAAATTTCATACTTTTTTGAAATAAGAAACTCTTCCCGATTATTAAGCACTGCTGACCATCCGTTGTAGTTTGCAGAATGACTTTCTCTTAAGGTTATGGCAATTTTTTTGATATTAGAATATAAGCCAAGAACTTTGTCAGTCAATTCTCTATACTTTTCTGCTTGAAGTCTTCCTGACTCAACATCTACACCCACTTTAACACCAAGAGACTCTTGGCAGTCTTCTTCGTTTCCTATAACAATATCAATATACTTAACTAATTCACCCATTACCCCTGGGGCAGACTTTCCATGCTCCCATAACTTTTTTCTAAAGTTAAGATCACATGAAATGTTAATGCCTTTTTCTCTAGCTTTTTTTACTGCTTCTAAAGAAAGCTCAGAGGCCGAAAGGGAAATGGCTGGAGTAATACCAGTAATATGAAACCAACTCGCCCCATCAAATACCTTGTCCCAACTAATATCGCCAGAACTCGCCTCAGCAATAGCTGAATGAGAACGATCGTATATAACCTTGGAGGGTCTCTGATTAGCTCCGGCCTCCAAAAAATAGATACCCAACCTGTTTCCTTTTCTCACAATAAGCGAAGTATCTACACCCTGTCTTCTCAGCTCTTTAACACAAGCATCGCCAATTGGGTTATTAGGAATTACAGAAACATAGGCAACATTCAAGCCAAACCTGGCCAGTCCAACGGCTACATTTGCCTCTCCCCCTCCAAAGGTAGCTTCTAAAAGAGGACTCTGAAAAAATCTTTCCCAATTTGGTGGTTTAAGCCGTAACATTATTTCACCAAAAGTAATATATTTTTTCACTTTTCCTTCCTTTTTAAAAATTATTTTTGCAAAAGATGAATAGCAAATCCTGATACTTCCCTGTCTATATAGATTGCTTTAAGCTTACCTTCCTTTTCTTTAGCAGTATCGAGACAGGTTGAAATTCCTTTCATTTTTAGGTAGGCTATTGCCCTATAAATATCGTTAGTAGCTATAGCAATATGTCCATGCCTCCCTAAATATTGGTTCTTCATAATTTCAAATCCTGAACCAGCAAAAATAGAACTCGTTCCCTCTTTTATAGGAAAATAAA
>CAZWFH010000002.1:22466-44207 GCA_964632105.1 uncultured Atribacterota bacterium | reverse complement strand
TAGTGATGGAGTTTTGATTTCTAGCAGATATTTATTTGCTCAAGGTGATGCGATTAAAAAGTCTAACTGTTATTCAGCCAGAATTGTATACAAATTGTAATGATTATTATAACAAAATTTAAGCAAAAATATTGACATTATTGTATTTAATATATAAACTAAATAAAAGTTAATAAATTGGCAATATTGTATTTTATACATAGACCAACAGAATAATAGGGAATAGTTTTACAAATAGTAAATTCAGAAAAGTGCTAATCAGAGAACATCACGGCTTTCACGTTGTAAAGTTAAAATATGAACAGGAGATATACTAATGACATAAATCAGCTTAAGAAAACTGTTAACAGATGCCGATAAGTGTATGATGGCTCCCTGCGTATACGACTGCGCGTCTGCGAGAGCAGTTGAGATGGATAGCCTTTAGAAGCCGGATAGGATAGAATCTGCGTCTAGTCAATCATATCCCATAATGTTTGGTAATGAATCTGAGTGTGAGACAGAGCATCTGTTTTACATATGAAATAAAGAGATAGGAGGAAAAGAAAATGAAATAAAGAGATAGGAGGAAAAGAAAATGAAAAAAAAAGAGGAGGAAAAGAAAATGAAAAAAAAAGAGGAGGAAAAGAAAATGAAAAAAGTGTTATCTCTATTGCTCACCGTGATAATGATATTGTCACTAATAGTAACTGTCGCAAGCGCGGCCGGAGAAAGCTTAACAATTGGTGCGAGTGGTGAAGTTGCCTACACAGCAGCATGGCGTATTCGCAGCCCCCAAGATAAACTTTCATGGTCCTGTGTATATGAACTCTTATTTGTGCTGGACGATGAGGGAAATATTATTCCGAATCTTGCAAAGTCCCTGGAATCCGATGTTGAAAACAAGACTTACACTGTCACCCTGCGTGAGGATGTTTATTTTTCTGATGGTTCTCATCTGGATGCAGATATCCTTCTATGGAACTTTGAGAACTTTAAAGAAAATTCCCAAACTTCCAGTACCCACTTTGGTGATGTTGAGTCCTTTGAAAAAACTGGGGATTATACTGTTGTTATCCACTTGACGGAATGGAACTCTCAGATTCCATATTCACTGACAAGCATTCCTGGTCTGATGTATTCTAAGCAAGCATTTGAGGAGCACGGATATGACTGGTGCCTGAAGAATCCCGTTGGTACAGGTCCCTTTGTACTTGAAACATGGGTAAATGATGAGTACAAAACGTTTGTAAAGAATGAGAACTATTGGAACAAGAATGTTGATGTCCCTCTTGATGAAATTACAATCCGTATAATTGGGGAAGAGATGGCTGCACAAGCTGCTCTGCTGAGCGGTGATATTGATGGTTACTTTGGGGCGAGCTTCTCCATGCAGGACGACTTGATGAAGAAAGGCTTTAATGTTTACCGTAACCAAATGTGGTATCGTATTATGTTTCTTATTTATGCAAGTGCAATGGAAGATACACCGATATCCGATGTTAGAGTTAGACAAGCGATGTGCTATGCAATTGACTCTGAATCAATTTCAGAAAAAATTGACTATGGTTTAAGCATACCATCTAACCAGTATGCAGTGGAAGGTACAATGTTCTACAATGAAGATGTTGAAGGTTATGGTTATAATGTAGAAAAGGCAAAGGCGCTGCTAGCTGAAGCAGGTTATGCTGACGGCTTCACCACAACTCTTTATACCGGAGTTGATCAGCCGTTGGAAAGTTACATGGTTGCAATTCAGGGCTATCTGGCTGATATAGGCATTACGGTTAATCTGGAATTTCAGGAGGTCTCGCTGTGGGTAGGAAAAACTCTCTTTGATATTGACGAGGGTATGATTCTTGCAGGACACGGCTTTGGCATTAACCTCGTCAACCAGATGGTTTCCAACTTCTCCAAGAGAGCTGTTGAAGGAGTTGGTATGCTAAAGATGAGCAAGCTTCATCCTGATGATCTGGACAAAGTAATCATGGCAGCTCTAAGAGCTCAGGATAGTGAAACCATGATTAAGAATGCGAAGATGGCTGAAAAATTTATCATCGATGAATACTGTCTCGGTTATCCAGTTGTTATTGGTAATAGCGGAAATATCATGTTCAATTCAAATGTTGTTGATGAGCATACATTTGAGACTAACAATGAATTTTTTGATTACACGAAAATTCATTTCAAGGATTAGTTGGTAATTTGCTGTATCAAAAAATAAAATAGTCTCGAAAGAATAGATTCCCCTCCTCCGTGTATTCTCAGAATCGTCATGGAGGAGGGGAAAAAATTGATAATTTATTAAATTCGTTTAATTATAGCAGGAGCTGTAAAATTAGCGTAAATAAAGCTTAAAGAAACAATTAACGGAAGAATTGGAATAAAAAGCTGAGGGAATTAGTGAAAAATTCCAGGGGAAAATAGAAGAAATGAAAAAATAAAATAAATAACCCCTTAATAGCAACAAGAGAGGATTTGATTAATATTTCGATAAATGATTCTTTTTAGAGTTTTTAGGCAAGTTAAGGTGGTGAGCTAAAAGAACAAAAGGATATGTAGTAAACAAGATGGGCAAGGCCTGCAATGAAGAAAACGCGCATTTAGCGGTTTTGGCATTGCAAGCTTTAAAAACCTCAAACTTAAGAGAGAGTGTCAAACGTGAACTGATCTGTTCAACAATATGTCGATCAATGATGGTAGCACTGATAGTAAAGAGTTTTTCTCTTACTTACTATTTGTTACAATATCGGTATGATCTCAACCAAGGGGGGCTAGTCTCTTGGAGCAGATGTAGTTAAAGATTTTCCAAATTTTCTGTAGCTTCGTTAGGATCTTCTGTTCTTAAATTTTATTTTCTTTCTTTTTGTTTTTTTATGATCTAGTACATATTAAAAAACATTTCAAGCAGTTTTGTGACTGTATATATAGTAACAATGGATTAGGAGAAAAAAATGAGTTCTTACACTGCATATATTGGTAAACGAATTATTTTATCCATATTGATCATATTTGTAATCTCTATATTTGCATTTTTAATTATCAAGATGGTCCCCGGAGATCCTGTCAGGGCTATGCTCGGTGCTGAAGCAGATGAAGCAATGGTACAGAAAATCAGAATCAAACTTAATTTAGATAAACCTTTAGTAACGCAGTATTGGCTATGGATAAAAGGTGCCCTACATGGTGATTTTGGTTCATCCCTTGTTTTGAATATAGATATTGTTGAAATGATGGCAAGGAGGCTGCCTGTTACGCTTTCAATCACGGTACCGACATTGATTATTGCAACTTTTTTGGGAATTATCATCGGTATTATCTGTGCAACACATAGAGGTTCTGTTGTGGACCAGGTTCTTACAGTTATCATAACAACATTGAACGGTGTTCCTGTTTTCTGGCTTGGTATCATGTTAATATATCTCTTTGGAGTGGTGCTACGATGGTTGCCTCTGATGGGGTATGTGAGTCCGTTTGATGACTTTGGCGAATATATTGCAAGAGCAGTCATGCCTGTCACAATCATTTCTCTTCGCCCGTTAACTACCATAGCAAGACATGTGCGTACAAATATGCTTGAGGTCATCAATCAGGATTACATTCGGACTGCAAGAGCTAATGGGCTTTCCGAAAGCAAGATTAAATATAAATATGCCTTAAAAAACGTATTGATCCCCATTGTAACGCTGATGGCACTGCATGTGCGTTCAGTGGTTGGTGGCTCATTATTAGCAGAACAGGTATTCTCTATAGCGGGCATGGGTCGATTGATTCTGACCTCGGTAATGAATAAAGATTATTTGGTTGTTCAGGCTACTGTTTTTGTGATTTCCATCATAGTTGTATTTAGTAACTTGTTATTGGATATCTCCTATGGTTGGATAGATCCGAGGATTCGCTTGTCTTCAGGAAAAGGGAAATAATATGCAAAAGAGTGCAAAATCTTCAAATTTGAAGCTTTTTTTGAAAATCTTTTTCAGCAGAGGTATTATTGTTAAAATTTCCGCCGTTATCGCAGTGTTGTTTATATTATTTGCTATTTTTGCCCCTTTGCTCACACCATATCATCCAAACGAGATTAAATTAAGTGATTCATTTTTAGAACCTTCATCGGAACATTTGCTTGGCTGTGATTTATATGGACGTGATGTCTTAACAAGACTTTTGTATGCCGCTAGAGTATCCTTGTTATCTAGTTTTTTCTCAACCTTTCTTGCAGCAGTAATTGGTATGCTGTTAGGTCTTGTGGCAGGCTACTATGAGGGAGTTATCGGAGTACTAATCATGGGTTATGTAGATGTACAGTTGTCGATACCACCGTTGCTTTTCATCATTGTGATAGAACTGATCGTCGGGCATGGATTCGGAGGAATGATTATCGCAATCAGCTTCGGCTTGATTCCGGGGTTTGTCCGACTTATGTACGGCATTGTGCTTTCCATCAAGAGAAACGACTATATTGTTGCGGTACGGATTGCAAACGTAAAAAACTATAAAATTATCTTTAAGCATATATTGCCGAACAGCTTTCCTCCAATGATTATTATGTTTGTATTGAATTTAGGTATGGCGATCATGCTGGAATCAATCCTCAGCTTTTTAGGGATTGGTATTCAAATGCCTACAGCATCATGGGGGAACATGGTAGCTGACGGGTATTCTTACCTGTTCTCTGCGCCTCTGCTTGCGTTTATGCCTGGTATTTGTATCACGCTTACTATTCTAGCTTTCAATGTCCTCGGAGATAGTCTCCGCGATGCCATAGATCCTAGACTTAAGGGGATACTGTAGGATGTCTAAAATCATCAAAAATGTTGAAAATACCGAAGGTTTGTTGGAGGTTAATAATCTAAAAGTTTCCTTCTTTACATACTTCGGCGAAGTGAAGGCAGTCGATGATGTTTCTTATTATGTAAATAAAAAAGAAGTTGTCGCAATTGTGGGCGAAAGTGGTTGTGGCAAATCAGTATCACAGATGTCAATCATGCAATTAATACAGTCCCCTCCGGGCAAGATTATCGGTGGCAAGGTGCTGTTTGAAGGAAATGATTTACTTAAATACGATTCGTCATCCCAGGAGATTCGTGCAGTCCGTGGCGCGAAGATTTCCATGATATTCCAGGAACCCATGACATCCCTAAATCCTGTCTTTACGGTCGGCGATCAGCTGATGGACGTTATCAGAACACATATGAAGGTCAAGAAAAATAAAGCATGGGAGATTGGAGTAAAGTCGCTTGCGGCGGTCGGCATGGATGATCCCGAAGAACGCATGAGATACTATCCCTTCGAAATGAGCGGTGGGATGCGTCAGAGAGTGCTGATAGCGATCGCTGTTGCCTGCCGTTCAAAGCTGATCATTGCTGATGAGCCAACAACAGCATTGGATGTTACAACCCAGGCTCAAGTTATGGAGCTTCTGCTGGATATTGTCAAAGAGTACAGGGCATCCTTGATTATCGTAACACATAACCTTGGGCTTGTTTCTCGATATGCAGAACGTATTTACGTTATGTACGCAGGCAAGATCTTGGAATCCGGGACAACAAAGGATTTGCTTACCGCGCCGAAACATCCCTATACGATAGGGTTGCTTAAATCCGTGCCTCGGTTGGAAGCCGCTAAGGATATAGATCTTGTGCCGATAGAGGGTAGGCCCCCGAATCTGATCAATTTGCCCGAAACCTGTTTGTTTTTACCAAGATGTCCGTATGCATCTGATAAATGTAGGAAAGAGAAACATCCTGCACTGCGCGAAGTTGGCGAGAATAAGCATTTTGTAGCCTGCTATCTTGATATTGGGGAGAACCAGGTGTGAGTAAAAACGTTGAGCAGAACACACCACTTCTTAAAGTTGAAAACTTAAAAATGTATTTTCCACTTACAAAAGGTTTTATGAATAAGCAATATGGCGTTTTAAAAGCAGTGGATGATGTTAGCTTTGAAATCCAAAAAGGGAAAACATTGGGTATCGTTGGCGAGAGTGGCTGCGGGAAAACCACGACAGGCAGATGTATTTTGCGTATCTACGAAGCAACTGGGGGGAAGATTTATTTTAATGGTGAGGATATCCTGAAAATGTCCGAGAAGCAATTTTCTGAATATAGACGTGATATCCAGATGATTTTCCAGGATCCCTATGGATCTCTTGATCCGCGTCAGACAATTTTTTCCATCATTAAGGAAGTTTATGTGGAAGATGGAAAGACACATAAGGAAAAAGAGATCAAAGAAAAGGTCGAAGCACTGCTCATAACGGTTGAATTATCGCCTGAATTGGGTTATAGATACCCTCATGAGATGAGCGGCGGTCAGCGTCAGCGTTTGGGTATTGCCCGTTCTCTGGCGTGCAATCCAGCTCTGATCGTCTGCGATGAGCCTGTTTCCTCACTTGATGTATCGATCCAGGCGCAGATTATCAACCTGTTTAAAAATTTGCAGAAGCAGAGGCAGCTGACATACATTTTTATCGCGCATGATTTGGCAGTCGTGCGAATAATTGCTGATGTCATAGTGGTTATGTATCTAGGACGTGTTGTGGAGATGATGGATGCAAATGAGCTCTATATCCATCCGATGCATCCGTATACCAAGTCCTTGCTGTCGGCTATTCCGGTTGTCGACTACAATACTGAACGACAGAGAAAGAGAACTATTCTGCAAGGAGAAGTTCCTAGCCTAATACATGCACCTTCAGGATGTCTGTTCCATACACGTTGCCCTTATGCAACAGAGCAATGTTCAAAGATTGCACCTGAGCTCAAGGATGTCGGTGGCGGACATTATGTCGCGTGTTTCAATATTGTTCAGGACTAAGGATTCCATAGATTTGAATTAAGGAAAGAAAAATCTAAAAAAAAAAGGAGTAATTGAAAATGTCAGCAAAAACTACTATTAGACAACTACTTAAGCGTGGGGAAATGGTTTGGTCCCCCTGTATTTATGACTGCGTTTCCGCAAAAGTTGTTGAGTTGTGCGGTTACAATTCCATACTTTTGAGTAGCAGCGAGCTCGAATTTAGTATGAATGGCATACCCGCAGGTCTTTATACCTGGGAAGAATACATCTGGGCTACCGAGCGTATCGCAGCATCCTCCAATCTGCCTCTGATCGTAGACGGTGTGAACGGTGGCGGCGCACCGATGCAGATATACCGCAATTGTAAGAGACTAGCTGAGGCCGGGGCAATGGCTATTTCTATTGAAGACACACTATCAGGTGGCTTGAGCTGTGGTTATCACTATGGTCGTTCGGATGGCTTTATGGAGGCCGAGAGATGGGCAACAAATGTTAAGGCAGCTGTTGATGCAGTGAAGGGCACGGATTGCATGATTATTGCTCGTACAAATTGTAAAGGTGGTGGAGCACCGCAAATTGGTGCAATCGGTGGTGGAGACAAAACCCTCGGTCTGGATGAAGCGATCCGTCGAGCGCAGATGGGCTATGCAGCCGGTGCGGAAATCACGATGATTCAGGATATTTGTCATGCTGATTGTGAAGCTGAGTGCCGTGAAATTGCCGCCAAGGTTCCCGGTTGGCTATTCTATCCAGATATCCATGCAACTAATGGAGTTTCTGATGTAACATTAGAAGAATTGCAAGAGTGGGGTTTCAGTCTCGTATCTAACCATGCAGCTATGAAGGGGGCAGTGAAGGGTATGATGGAATACAATCTGGCAAACTTTAAGAACAAGAACACTGTGTATTCTGAAAATGATGAATTCTTTGGAATGGGACATATTTTCCATCCGTTTAGATTCGAAGACTGGATAGAACGTGACAAGTATTATGTTAGCTATGAGAAAAAATTATTAAAGTGACAAGATAAGTAATTTCGTAATAATTTTATTGAATTAAAATTAGTTTTATTAAAGAAAAAATTGAAGATGAAATTTTATAAAGGAGGAAAAGTAAATGTCAGCAAAGAAATCACTTAAATCTATGTTGAAAGAAGGAAAACAAATTTTTGCGCCTTGTGTGTATGACTGTTTATCTGCTAGAGCGGCAGAGGTCTGTGGATATGAAGCAATGACACTGAGCAGCTGCGAAATGATTTATGCAATGTCTGGTGTCCCGGATGGTGTCATGAACTATGAAGAATTGTTCTATGGTGCCTCTCGTATTGCAAAATTTTCAGAATTACCGTTGATCGCTGACGCAGAAAACGGTGGAGGTACACCCCTGAATGTATATCGTAACTGCAAGCGTTTAGCGGAAGCGGGTTGCATGGGAATCACGATTGAAGATACCACAAACTTCTTCTTTGCCGGTTATCATCATGGTGAGGGTGGAGCGTTTATGGATGTTAAACAGTGGGCAACCAATATTTATGCAGCCGTTGATGCTGTAAAAGGTACAGATTGTATCATTATTGCTCGTACTGATTGCAAAGGCACAACCAATCCTGAGATGCAACATAAAGGCAAGGATTATTCTCTAGGTTTGGAAGAAGCTATTCGTCGTGCAAACATGGGTATTGAAGCAGGGGCGCATATGACGATGGTACAAAACATCGATGAGCCCGACTGTGGTGCATCCGCTCGCAAAGTCGCAAAGCACGTCCCTGGCTGGAAATTTTATCCCGATATCAAAGCCAAAAACGGTATTCCGGATATTTCGTTTAAAGAGCTTGAAGAGATGGGCTACAACATCATCAGCTGCCATCAGTTCATGAAGGGTGCAACAAAGGGCATGCTGGAGTATGGTTACGCGAACATCAAGAACAAGAACACAGTTTATACCGAGAACGATGAGTTCTATGGTTTGGGCCATGTATTCCATCCGTTTATTTTCCACGATTGGATCGACAAGAACAAGATGTATAATGATTATTTGAACAAGCTTCTAAACAAGTAATCAATATATATTAACAAGTAGGATAAAATAGTAGTTTATATTGAGAAGTCTATGCTAAGATTTTGGACAAATGAATAAGTAGATAGGTTCAAAGATTTAGATAAAAAGGGGAAACACGAATTCAATATATAATCCCTATAAAAGAAATTTCGATAAAGCTAAGCTATGCAAGCCCGAAGATGGTAAAGAAGGTGGCGGACGATCTGGGGATCAATAATGGATTGCTGTACCGATGGCGAAAGAAGTATATGCCGGAAGAGGCTAAAACACGCTACGAAACGCTGAAAGAAGAAAATAAGGCGATCAAACTTGAGCTGGCGGAGATCAAAATGGAACGGAACATGTTAAAAACTGATTGTTCTTGCATCGGGCGTTGAACGTTTCGGAGAAGACAACAGTATCGATAAACTCATTCGGAAATACGGTTATATCGGCCGGGAGAAGATCGTTCAATACTGTGAGCAATACGATGAGCTGAAACGAAACCTGTCCACTGCCGCGCACTTGATTTACGGTTCATCAGAGGGCAGGTTTAAAATCACATACTGCCTGGGCAATTTAACGAAAAAGGAGGTAATGAACGTAGGTTTTTCGTACATGCCATATAAAGCGGTGGAAAAGCGATACAATCCGAAGCAATTGAAGGATGGCTATAATACGATGCCGGATGGCGAAGAGATTTTTTACATTAACAACCCGGCAGTCGGGCTTTGGGCGGATCGTCAAAAATTTTAAATCAGGGTTTAAATTAGTTAAATAGAAAAGTGGAGAAGCTATATGCAAAGTAAATTTAAAGTTTTACGTATCGATAAGGACGGCAGCAGTGCCGTAATTGAAGAAGAACGCAAAGAAATCGAAGCAGTAGGCGGCGTTTTGACAGGATGCGACTGTACTGCTGAAGACGAGATTGAGCCGCATAAAACTCCAGACTCCTGTCTGGAGATATAGCGGCAGCCCGAAGGACTCAAGCTCGTTTTTCGCTTGTAGCTAAAAGAAGCCCCCAGCTCCTGCTGGGGGAGTTTCACTTTGAGTATTTAGTATTATATTGAAAGGAAGATGATATAAAAAATGGTGATGAAAACAACATTAAAAGAACTGTTCGAAAAAGAAGAAATTATTATTTGCCCGGAAATTTATGACTGTGCTTCTGCTAAAGCGGTTGAAATGGTTGGCTTTCAGTCAATCTTACTGAGCAGCGGCGAGTTGTCGCAGAGCATGTTAGGAGTACCGGATTTGGGGTTGCTGACGCTTGACGAAGTGGTGTGGGCGACCGACCGTATCTGTAATATGTCTCCGCTGCCATTGATCGTTGATGCGGAGGACGGCTATGGCAAACCGCTCAACGTGTACCACACATGCAAGCGATTGGAAAAAGCCGGCGCAGGCGGTATTTTGATAACCGACCAGGCTGACGTCGGAAAGCAGGGAGTACTCTCTGTTAAAGAGGCTGTCGCAAAGTACAAAGCGGCGCACACAGCCTTGGAGGGGAGCGACTGTCTGCTGATTGCCAGATGCGACGTCAATCCCGAAAGAGACATGGAGGAAGCGGCTGAGCGCTGCAATAAATACATTGAAGTGGGTGCGGACATGACCCTGCTGGTGAAGATGCACGAGGTAAAGGGCGACAAATTTGAGATTTGCAAAGAGATCGCAGGCCGAATCCCCGGCTGGAAGGTATATCCAGATCTGAGTTCGCAAAACGGTGTACCGGAAGTCGATCTGGACGCCATCGCTGAGCTGGGATTTAAACTGGTGGGGGTTCACTATCTTTTGCACGCTGCTATGCTGGCCATGCTGGACACGGGAAGGCATGTTTTCGAAAACCGGGATAATGTTTATTTGGATGAACGCTACAAGTATACAGGCTATAATTTCTTTACGCCGCTTACGTTGTTTGGGCTAAGGGATGGCCACTGGGTAAATCTTGAAAAAAGCTTCGTGGATAAAGATGTACCTGATGAGGATTTATTATCCGTACGCACGAGGAACTATTTTTGCCGTCCTACTGACAAAGTATTATGATTTACAAAATTAAATGAATGAAAATACTTAAAATTAGGTATGCCTAAGGAAAGTTGCACTAACTTTGTTCTTTGACAATTGAAATCTGTTGATTCAGTAACTTACGGAGTAACACAACCAGATTTTCATCTCGATGATTAAATCGCTATTCAATTTCTTTCAGGTAGAGATGAAAGTAAGTCTTGTTAATGCCCCCGATATTGGTAGAGCCAGTGCTTAGCAAAAGACCAGAATCCTTCGATGCCATTGATGTGATTTCGACCTTTGGGTATACCCTTTTCCTTTAACATCACTACGTGATTCCCACGAATAGGAAGAGAGGTATAGGCAAACCAGTCATCCGTATAATAGAGACTTTCTGTCTTGGTATATCTGGTGATAAAAGGCATCATGGTTTCTCTAGCCCTGGAATAAATGGGAAAAGTCAATACTTTCTCGTTTCTCTGATAAATACCAAAGATGATATTTTTTCCCGATGCTCCCCATCATCGTTTACCTGGTCTTCTACCGACGAACATGGTTTTATCCATCTCAACCTCTCCGGAGAGAGACTCCAGGTCTTTGATGGTATTTCGGTAAATGGCTTCTCTGAGCATCCTGAAACATCTCTGAATGGTTAGTTGGCTGTAAGGAACTTGAAACCTCAGACGATAAGCTGGTACACCCAAATAAAAATACTCAACCAATCTTCCTTTCCAGTAAGGAGAGATCCGACTCTTTTTCCAGAGGTTTTTCGATACTTTTCTGGTTAAACCACACTGACTACACCTGATCTGACCAGTGGAGAGTAACCATAATTTTGTACTGCCGCAGCGAGGGCATGTTTTCATGCTCTGAATATACTGTAATATCAACAGTTTTTCAATGTTCTAAGTGCAACTTTGGTATAGCATTACCTAAAATAATAAAGAAAGGAGGATGAAAATATAAAAAGCAGTATAATCAACAATATGAAATTAACTAAAGTTCTATAAAAATAAAGGAGGAAAGAGAGAATGAAAAAAATATTATTTATGGTCATTGCGCTCTGGTTGGTGTTCTTTATGGTGGCGTTTTCGCAACCGGGCGTGGAACCTGTAAAGGGTGGAACGCTGGTTATTGCGGGTGACGCCGAGGCCGGTTCGTTGCTGTGGTATCTGTTTAATCACCCGCTTGAGTATGTTCAGGGATTGCCGATGTATGAAAGTCTATTACAAGTGGACGAAAGCGGTCAACCGCAGCCGTATTTGCTCGAATCCATCGACGCAGACCCGGATGCCTTAACATATACGCTAAAACTGAAAGAGGGTATCCTCTTCCATGACGGATCCGAGTTGACTGCCGAGGTCTGTAAATGGGCGCTGGAGATGTACAAGGAAAACGGAAGAAAGAGTGCGTCATTCTTCCCGAACATCGAGTCCTTTGAGGTCACGGGTGATTATACCGTTGTGATCCATCTGTCGTCCTGGGATTCGACGATACCGCAGTCTTTGGCCCGCGAGTGCGGCTATATGTTCTCCAAGCAGGCATGGGACGAGCACGGAAAAGAATATTGTACGAAGCATCCTGTTGGCACAGGTCCTTTCATGTTTGAAGGTTGGGAACGCGATGTAAGCAAGACGTATGTGAAGTTTGCTGACTACTGGCAGGGCGAGCCTCTTCTGGATAAAATCGAGTATAAAATTTATTCGGATTCGCTCGTTGCCCAAGCATCTCTGGAATTGGGCGAAGTTCATGTATATTACTGCAACGATTATGCGCTTGACGCTACTATGGCTGAAAAGGGCTTTAATGTGGCAACTGGTACCATTCCGTTACAGATGCCATTTATATTGTTCAATTCCGTTAATGAAGACGACCCGTTCTACGATTTCCGCGTCCGGCAGGCAGTTTGTCATGCGATTGATCAACAAGCACTCTGTGATGCCATATACTATGGGTACATAACGCCAGTCAATCAGTTTGCACCCAGCAATTCCGCATACTACAGCGATGACGTAGTTGGATACGATTACGATCTGAATAAAGCAAAGGCATTGTTGGCGGAAGCTGGTTATGCCGATGGATTTTCAACTACGCTGCAGGCAAAAAATGAGACCACAATTGTTGCTTGCGTTACGGCGATTCAGGCGCAGTTGGCGGAAATCGGAATTGATGTTGAGCTCGATATCATTGAAGGCGGCGATTATGGGCAAGCGCTTACCGGTTGGGATTCCGGATTGTTTTTCCATCCAACAGGCCTCCCTGCAGCGATCATCAATCAGGCGAACAGCATGTGGAGACAAGGTCTCTCGGGCATCGTGCTCGGCCTTACGTCAGTAATGCGTCCAGATGATTTGAATGACGTGATCCTTTCAGCCGTATCGGCAAAAACCGATGAAGAGGCGCAAATGTACATGCAGCAGGCTCAAGTCATGATGATCGACAAATATTGCATGTTCTGGCCCATCGGTGTCGGTTACAATACCTATGTCAAAACGCCGAAACTGCATGATGATGGGATTGGCGATATTGCTTATCAAATGAGCACATTGTGGACAGCATGGCTCGAGAAATAATTATCAAAGTTAGCAACTTAAATTTTTAGAGAATGACCAAATTAGTTGAATTGTTTCGCGCTGGTTGTCCGAATTCTTCGGATGACAAAGCGCGAAACAATTCAATATGGCCAACGTATACGATATAATAAAATTATTACAGTAAAAACGAGGGTTCAGATGCTCAATTTCATAATGAAAAGGCTGTTGTTGACTTTATTGATTGTGTTTCTGGTATCAGTGTTTGCATTTTGCCTCATGCACATATTACCAGGCGATCCGGTGAGAATAGCGTTAGGTGACGGCGTATCTCAGAAAGTAGTAGATGAATATATGGTAAAATATAATCTGGATAAGCCGTTGGTGACTCAATATTTATTATGGGTGGAGGGCATAATAACACGCGGAGACTTCGGACAATCTATTTTGTACGATGAAGATGTAGGTGAATTGATGCGGGATAAACTACCAGTAACGATTTCGTTAAGTATCCCATCGATGATCCTGTCGGTGATATTGGGTGTATTGTTCGGAGTCATCACCGCTGTAAAAAGAGGTACATGGTTGGATCAAGGCATTTCGTTTATTGCGAGTATAGGTTTGGGCACTCCACTTTTCTGGGTAGCGATATTCGGGATATACCTGTTCGGACTTCAACTTAGGATATTGCCGATACAGGGTTACATGTCCCCTTCCCAAAATTTTGTCCAATTCCTTTATAAAGCAATCATGCCTGTAATCTGCCTTTCTGTCGGATTCGTTGCCGTTATTGCGAGACAGACGCGATCGAATATGCTGGAGGTTATCAATCAGGATTATATCCGGACAGCAAGGGCAAACGGACTTCCCGAAAGGAGTGTGATATTCAAACATGCTCTTAAAAACGCCTTAATTCCCGTTATTACAATCATCGGGATTCAGATGCGCATTATCGTTGGAGGTTCAGTTATCATTGAGCGGATTTTCAATATCCCAGGAATCGGGTCTTTGTTGATGCGTTCAATAACAAACCGGGATTATTTGATCGTTCAAGCATGCGTCTTCGTTATATCACTTGTCACGGTTGGATTAAACCTGCTCGTTGACATTTCTTACGGCATAATCGATCCCAGGATCAGAAGGTCTTGGAGGTGAGAGGCGGGTGGAAGATAAGGATTTGAAGTTATTGAATATAGAGAATGTGCAGAAAGATAACAAGAAAAAAAGATTTCGTCAAACGGTGAGCGTCTTTTTCGGTAGGGGATTGATTGCAAAGATTTGTTTTAGTATAATCGTTGTTTTTATAGTTTTAGCCATCATAGCTCCGCTGATCGCACCGTATGATCCTAATATTCAATCGTTACAGGAGACAAAGAGAAAACCATCCTCCGAGCACTTGCTGGGAACGGATCACTTGGGGCGCGATGTGCTTAGTCGGATCATATACGGGACAAGGGTATCTCTGTATGCCAGTGTTCTTGCAGGACTTTTTGCCGCATCCATTGGTATATTTTTGGGCTTGCTGGCCGGATATTACGGAAAAATTGCTTCACTGGTTATAATGCGACTAACTGATGCGCAACTCTCTATCCCTGGCATTGTTTTCACATTAGTGCTTGCGTCCGTCATGGGCGGTGGCTTAAAAAGCATCGTTATTGCTATCGGGATTGGTATGATACCGACATATATTCGCATGATGAACGGACTGGTACTGTCGCTGAAAGAGAATGATTTTGTGACAGCAGCAAGATTGATTGGGCAGACGAATTCACTGATTTTATTCAAGCATCTGTTGCCCAATTGTTTTCCGTCTCTCATCGTATTATTTACAATAAACCTGGGTGCCGGCATTATGCTGGAAGCCGCTCTGAGCTTCCTTGGAGTCGGAATCAATCCGCCTACTGCAACATGGGGAGGCATGGTTTCCGATGGATATGCATTGCTGATCGCGAATCCCCTTCTTTCAATATTGCCCGGAATATGTATTATATTGCTCGTTGTGTCTTTTAACATTGTTGGTGATGGTTTGCGCGATGCTCTAGATCCAAGGTTAAGGGGAAAACTGTAATATGATAGAAATAGAAAAAAAAGCTGCTGAATCAGCAAGACTTTTAGATGTCAAGCATTTAAGGACATCATTTTTTACAAACGACGGGGAAGTAAAGGCAGTCGATGATATTTCCTATTATATAAACAAACAGGAAGTCATCGCCTTAGTCGGCGAAAGTGGTTGTGGTAAATCCGTTTCCCAGTTGTCGGTAATGCAGTTGATCCAGGAACCGCCGGGGAAAATAATTGGCGGCGAAATCATATTGAACGGGCAGAATCTGCTCGAGTATTCTCCAAAATCGAAAGAGATACGGAAAATACGTGGCGCAAAGATATCTATGATTTTTCAGGAACCAATGACTTCGTTGAACCCGGTGTACACGATAGGCTCTCAATTATCAGAAGTGATTAGAGTCCATATGAGGGTTGGTAAGAAGGAAGCATGGGGAAGGGGTATAAAGACGCTGGAAAGTGTTGGTATTTCCGACGTTGATAAAAGGATGAAAAATTTCCCTTTTGAATTAAGCGGAGGTATGCGTCAAAGGGTAATGATTGCGACATCGGTCGCCTGCCACTCCGACTTGATCATTGCCGATGAACTAACCACTGCACTGGATGTTACTACCCAGGCGCAGGTCATGGACCTGCTTTTGTCGGTAGTTAAGGAATTAGGGACAGCTTTACTCGTTGTGACCCATAACCTGGGGCTGGTTACCAGGTACGCTGAAAGGATTTATGTAATGTATGCAGGTAAGATTATTGAATCGGGAACTACTGAGGATATATTGACCTGCCCGATGCACCCTTATACGATCGGTCTGTTAAAATCTATTCCCAGGCTTGATGTGGAACAAGCCAAAAAGCTGGATCCTATAGCGGGGGACCCGCCTAATCTTATAGATCTTCCACCTAGGTGTACTTTTTTACCGAGATGTCAGTATGCGCACGAAGAATGCAGGCTGAAACCGTTTCCTGACTTGCGTTGTGTCGGGCAGAGTCAGCATTGTGTTGCATGCCATCTCGATTTGAGGAGTATAAAAAATGGATAATGTAAACATTAAAGAAAAGCCGTTGTTAGAAGTACAAAATTTAAAAATGTTTTTTCCATTAATAAAAGGACTGTTTGCCAAGAAATATGCCGATATTAAAGCTGTGAATGGTATCAGTTTTTCCATAAAAAAAGGCGAAACATTTGGCCTTGTTGGAGAAAGCGGATGCGGGAAAACGACTACGGGAATGTGTATTGTGCGCGTTTATAAACCGACAACTGGCAACATCTTTTACCAGGGTAAAGATATTGCAAATCTGTCGGAGGAAGAATTACGTCCATACCGGCGCAATATACAGTTGATATTTCAAGACCCTTATGGTTCACTGGATCCCCGACAGACTGTTTTCTCTATTATCAAAGAAGCTATAACGGCGGATAGAAGACCCCGGACAAAAGTAGAGATCAAGGAACGGTTCGAAGAGTTAATGACAACCGTTGAGTTAGATCCAAAAATGGGAGATAGGTTACCGCATGAAATGAGTGGAGGGCAGCGTCAGCGGCTGGGAATTGCCAGAGCGCTGGTTTGTTCACCAAACCTGATCGTTTGCGACGAACCCGTATCGGCACTGGATGTATCGATTCAGGCGCAGATTATAAACCTGTTTGAGCAGTTGCAGGAAGAATTCAGTCTGACCTACCTTTTCATAGCCCATGATTTGGCTGTCGTGCGTCATATCAGTAACAATATCGGCGTGATGTATCTGGGTAAACTTGTTGAGGTCACAAGTGCCAACGAACTATATTCACATCCACTGCATCCGTATACGAAAGCATTGTTATCAGCAGTTCCAATACCCGATTATTATACCGAACAGAAGAGATTGCAAATTGTTCTAGAGGGAGAAGTGCCCAGTCATATCAATGTGCCGCCCGGGTGTCCTTTCCATCCGCGGTGTCGTTATGCTACAGCGGTATGTAAAAAAATAATGCCGGAATTAAAGAATGTCTCCGATAATCGTAGTGTGGCTTGTCATAATGTTTGACATTATGTGGATTATACAATATGAAAGTAAAAATATATTTAAAGAACTGATGGGAAAAGAATATATACTGGCTTTGTGTGTTTACGATTATACTTCCACAAAGGCTTTAGATTATCCAGTTTTCAGACGATGATGTTCAGCAGCGGGATACTGTCAGAGGCGATGAATAGTGTATGGACCTCGATTAGTTTTGTTATTCATTATGTTAGTTCATTTTTTTGGGATGAATCCCAATATGGACGACGAAGATGCCATTAATGATGTAATTATTTCCGCGATTATGTACACTTATCTACAGTTGATGTTGATAATGTATTTGAATTTAATAGTCTTTTCTGAAAAATATAATCTTATAAATGAAGTCATTTACTGTTACACTAATATAGTGTATGGTAATAAATAAAATAGTATTTTAGTATGAATGAACGATAATATAGTGATTAATAGTTTTAAAAATGTAAGATGAGACACTTATAAAAAAAATTACCTAGGCAGCTCTTGATGTTTTCGCCCATGAGCCGCTTAAGCCAAGTTCCCCACTTATAGGACTTGACAATGTAGTACTCACACCGCATGTTTCCAGCCAGACCTATGAATCGCTATGGCGAATATATAAAATGGACATAGATACCATTAGTGATTTTTTTGCTGGTAAAGAGCCTTCCAATATTCTAAATCCCGATTATAAAAATGCAATATAATGAACTTAGAATAGATGATTTTGATAGAAAGGTAGCGATAAAATATATTTGCGTTTAATAAGCAGGAAGGAAGTATGCTAAATGAGAGCGATAGTAGTTGATAAGCCATTTGAGATGCGTATTGCAGATGTGGACATGCCTAGTATTAAAGATGATGAGGTCTTAATAAAAGTCATAAGTGTCTCATGTAATAATCACAAAGAAAGAGCTGGACGTAAGAGAATCAAGGCTTAACAATTACCGTTTTCCCGAGATAATAGAGGAATTTGAAAGCGGCAAGCTGACTCCCCATAAGCTATGTTCGCATATCGTACCATTTACGGATGCCGAGAAAGCATTTAGGCTTATAAAAGAGCACCCTGAGCAAGTGTGCAAAATAGTGATGGAATTTTGATTTTCACCAGATATTTATTTACTTAAAGTGAAAAGTGAGGTGATTGAAAAGTCAAAATGTTATTCAGTCAGAATTGTATACAATTATAATGATTATTATAATAAAATTTAAGCAAAAATATTGACATAATTATATTTAATAATGTATTTTATTTACAAAATTAAATGAATTAAAAAATAAAATTTTTAATTGACATTTTTTAAAATTATTGTTGACTAAATAAAATACATGTTATATAATAAAACCAGTTCTGAGGAATACGTACCGTATTTTAGTTTATTATAGTGAAAAGATATATTGTTTGTTAGGAGAAGAGAATTAAGATATATTTATAATTATGTTTTGGATTGGAATATAAAGTTTACCGTGAAACTATGATTGATACGTTGTTTAAAGGGTTGTCCTTGTATTGATCGTTTATCTTTGTTCTTTCCCATGATGTTTATTTCGCTTCGAGGCATAAGTGATATGGATTATATAATAAATAGAAAAAGAAAAATTACATTGAAAGATTTACTTTTAGAGGAACAAGTATTAGCGCCATGTATTTATGATTGTTTATCTGCTAGAGCTGCTGAAATAATAGGGTTTAAAGCTGCGCTATTAAGCGGAGGAGTTTTGGCATATAGTATGAGCGGCCTCCCGGATATGGCTCTTATTACGGCTGATGAACTTTTATGGGCAGCTGATCGTATTTCCAGTTATTCACAACTGCCAATAATTGTTGATGCTGATGACGGATACGGTGAAAGCCCAATAGCTGTATATCGTACAGCTAAACGTTTAGTCAAGGTAGGTGCAAAAGCTTTTACCCTTGATGATACAACTGGTATTCGTGGATGGGAACGATGGGCATTCAGTGAAAAAGATAAAAAAGAACATAAAGTTATTTCACAGGAAAAATGGCTTTCTAAAGTAAAAGCTGCGCTTAAAGCTTGTGAGGGAACTGATTGTATGGTTATTGCTCGAACAGAAAGTAAATTTCGATACGGCATAAATGAAGCTATAGAACGATGTCAAAAAGCAATTGATCTAGGCGCGGAAATGACCTTAATTATTGGACTGAAGAACCTTGAAGAGGCTAAATTAGTCTCAAAACACGTTACAGGTTGGAAGATGTGGCCTGATGTGGGATCGAGAAACAATATTCCAGATGTAGAACTGGATGATATTGCTAAGCTGGGTTTCAATTTAGTAACAATGCATTTTCTAGAAAAAGGTGCCATGTACGGAATGCTGAATTATGGAAAGCATGTTTCTGCTGACTGGAATACAGTGTATTCTGATAATCATAATATGGGAGGGCTGTCTCCTGAAGAACAAAGGAATTCATTATCTATGGATTATTTAAAATGGCTTGAATTCGAAAAGGAATGTCTGGAGCTTAATTAGATATATATGGAATTCAAGGTTTTTAAGTATTTTAATCTAGCGGGAAATCCCCACCTGTAAAGGTGGGGATGAGAGCATTTTCCTGTTTCTTCCGTTCGTACTTTGATATAATGGAAACATGAAATTATATAAAGCAGCTCATACCGTATACAAAACTCAATATCACATTGTTTGGATCACACGCTATCGGAGGAAGATTCTGGTCACCGGCGTAAAAAGTTATCTGAAAATAAAGCTTCAGGAAATAAGGAAATATTATCCGGATTGGGAATATATAGAGATAGGAATAAAACAAGATCATGTTCATTTGTATATGGTAATCCCCCCGAAGTATGCCGTAAGCAAAGTAGTGGAAACCATCAAAAAGAATACCAGCAGATCTCTAAGTATAAAGTTTGCTTTCTTGAAGAAAGTATATTGGGACAGAAAGGGCATTTGGGGCAAAGGGTATTTTGTATCTACGGTAGGGATAAACGAAGAAGTGATCCGAAGATACGTCCAATCACAAGAAAAGGAAGAAACAGGACAAGCAAAGCTTGAGTTTTGAAAGTACCACGCCTGTAAAGGCGTGGGTATCTATTTAAATTGACAGATGGGTAACTAAACCATATCTGTGTATATACTAGCCTTTCAGAAAACCCGCTCTTTTAAAATTAAATAGTAGGAAGAAAAAATTTTACAAAGCGAATCTTATCTTTACTCCCGGTCTTTATTGCAGTGAAGGAAGAAGCAGAACGGTAATATGGGTAATAGTGCAGTGATTGTAGACAGCCCGGAGCCCTCTGACACTTGGATTTTGCATACAAAGGTCCAGCAATCTGTAGAAGATCCTTTCCGATCCACTATGCAGGTCATAGACTTTCTTGAATTCCATGCTACCATAGGCAATCTGCTTACGGATATCTTACTCAACTACCTGCCGATAGGCAAAACATCCTGTACCCTTGACAAACTGAGGATGCATCCAGGGGCAGAAAGAGATGGTTATCTCAAAGCCGGCTAAACAGATACGGTTTCCACCTTTCAAAACAGGGAAATCTTTTTCTCTTCTTAGGTTGAGGGTAATATAGGGCTTGGCTTTCAGATCCTGAATGATAAAGGAGAGGATTCTCGCCGGATCAAGTGCTGAATCGGCAATGACCGCACCGATATCAAAACAAAGCCGTTCCTTAGCCCATCTAAGCTGCGGGATAATCACTTATGATATTGGCCGGTCTGGTTTTTTTGACAATAGGTAATTTGGATAAGGCATCTGAGAGGACTAAATTCCAGTAACCCTAGAAATACCTGATCTCCTTCTGAAAGTGTTTGAGGAAATTGATACTTAGACAGGACTCCGGATTACCTTTAGTCTTCCTGTTCTTATCAAACAGACCTGCCATTGCAGTCTTGAGGTTATTCTCTTTCACCCTTACCGGAATACTAGTGGAATCAAAGGCAAGATAATTTCCTTTCATCTGGCCAGGATCGATTAACTAACTTACCAGAGAATTTCGCATTTCTAGCAAGATCCCATTATCCATATCACCCAAAAAGGCCGAGAAATTCTCCACCTGAGGTAACTGGAGAGGATGAAAGCCAAAGACCAAAGCAAAATCAGGGTAATTCCTGAGTTCTTTTGCCAGATCAGAAAGATAAGAGACATTTTTCATGTTCTTGTAAATCAGACTTTCAGTAACGCTTGATAGCCAATCGGGGGTCTGCCAGTAGTAGGATATAATACCGCAAGACCTACCTCCTCCTTTTCTAAAAAGTGGAGTAACTAAGCATAAGATATCATAAGTAAAAGGCGCTGTGAAAGTGGTGAAAGTGAAAAATA
>CAZWFH010000002.1:0-22366 GCA_964632105.1 uncultured Atribacterota bacterium | reverse complement strand
AATGAGCCTACTCTGGGAAACCTTGTAAAAAAAGGTTTCAGAGTTTTCTGAAAGGGGGTGAAAGTGGTGAAAGTGAAAAATAAATGAGCCTACTCTGGGAAACCTTGTAAAAAAAGGTTTCAGAGTTTTCTGAAAGGATATCTAAAATATATATTAAAGAGGAGGTAAGTAAAAATGTTTAGTAAAAAGAAATTTAAATCTTCACTAGTTTTTGTTTTCTTGATTTTATTTTGTGTAACTTTTGTTGTTGCTGCCGGCGCAGCAGAGCAAGAGAAAAATGGTTTTACTTTTGCTCGGGCAGCTGAGGCTAAAACTTTGTTGCCGACAACAGTACGTAGTCCTGCAGATTATATCCTTTGTAGTGTTTTTTATGAAGGATTGATGGTTTTTAACATTAACGGTGCACCTCAACCACATTTGGCAAAATCCGTCATAGCAGATCCAGATGAAAAAACTTACACTATTGAGTTACACGAAGGAATCTTGTTTCATGATGGTACTGAGCTGACTGCTGATGTTTGTAAATGGAATTTGGATTTGTATATGGAGGAGGGAATATTTAGCACAGCGTTCCTAGGAGAAGTGGAATCAATAGAAGTGACTGGTGATTATACGGTAGTAATGCATCTTTCGAATTGGGATAGCCTCATACCGTATGGTTTAGCACGGCAGGCCGGCTACATGGTTTCACAGGAAGCTTATGAAACAAAAGGAAAGGAACAATTTGAACAACAACCTATTGGAACAGGCCCATTTATGGTGGATAACTGGGAACATGGTGTTGGGATGTCCTTTGTGAAATTTGAAGACTATTGGCAGGGAGAACCTATTCTCGATTATATTAATAGCAAAATATATTCTGAGGAACTTGTTGCTCGGGCAGCTCTGGAAGCTGGAGATATTGATTTAATAATTACGTCGGATTATGATACAGTTCAACTTTTAGATAAGAAAGGGTTCACTATTAATGTGAGTGGCGTTCCTGCTGTTGCCCACACTATGTGCTATAATATGGTTAATGAAGATGATCCGTTTCATAATAGAAAAGTCAGAGAAGCTGTAAGCTGTGCAATTAATGTTGAAAATATTAATAGAATCTTGGGTGGTGGTTACAGTAAAATGTCAACTCATTGGTCACTTCCTGGTTCACTCTATTATAATGAGGATATAAGAGGTTATCCTTATGATATTGAAAGAGCTAAAGAATTATTAGATGAAGCAGGATACTCAGATGGCTTTACTACACCATTGTATATAGAACATACCTGGCCTATCATGATTCAAGCTGGCCAAATAATTGCAGAAGAGTTAAAGAAAATTGGTGTGATTGTTGATATCCAAGTTAAAGAAAACTGGCCAAATTATCTTGGGGGTTGGACAGGCATGTTAATTCATCCTATGGGTATGGCAAATGGAGCTGCTTCTCAGATTTCTGCAAATTTTGTGAAGGGACTTGATTTTGGGCTTGGTGTTAATTCGTTTGTGTTTACCGATGAATTGGATGCTGTGATACGTGAAGCTAGAAGCGCTGATCAGCAAACTGCTAGCGAGTTAATTCAAAAGGCTCAAGCTATGATTTTTGATGATTATATTATGATGAAACCGATTATGATTTCTCCTGTTTTGGCAGCTGTTAATCCTTCACTTCGCGATACTGGATTTGCCGAGGCTACGCTTTATTCAACCACATTGTATAAAGCATATTGGGAAGAAGATTAGGGTATAACAGCAGGATTTAATAATAATTGACATATAGTGCATGGCACCCATAATAAAACGGGTACCATGCACTATATCCAGTATTCATTAGTTTTCCCTACCATTATTCAGCGGTACCTAATAAGATAATAATATGGAAGTACGATTTTTCGAGGAATTTTCAAAAAGGTAATGCATAAGAAAAATTGCACTAAATTTGTTCTTTGATAGTTGAAATCTATTAATGTATTACACTGTAAATTAATAAAAATAATTTCTTGATGAGAAATACTGCTTATTTTCTAAGAGTTTCAACTTCTATATGGATAGCCTACAATTAGCAGATCTAATCTAGCAAGTGTGAAGTTTCCATAATTTTGTATTGCCGCAGCGAGAGCTTGTTTTTATGCCCTGAATATACTGGTGTATCAACAGTTTTTCAAGATTCTAAGTGCAACTTAAGTATAGTATTACCTTCAAAAAAGGGTTATGATAGCAATACATACAAAAAAGTTTACAACTTTTCTGTATGTCGGGGTAAAGCATGATTAAATTCATTATTAAACGGCTTATTCTTTGTATCATAGTTATATTTTTAGTGTCTTTATTTGCATTCTCTATAATGCAAATACTGCCGGGATGTCCTGCACGATTGTCTTTGGGCACTGAAGCACCACAAGAAGCTGTAGACGCACTGCGTATCCAATTAAATTTGGACAAGCCTATTGCAACTCAATATTTGCTCTGGATAGGAAACGCATTACAGGGTGATTTAGGATATTCAATTACTTATAACAGACCAATAGTTTTAATGCTAAAGGAAAGACTGCCAAGAACACTTGGAATTGGTTTGCCAGCTTTACTAATTTCTGTTGTTGTTGGCATAGCTTTTGGTATTCTCAGTGCTGTTAAACGAGGAACAAAAACCGATCAGTTTGTTACACTTTTTTCAACTATAGGTGTAGGAACTCCAGAGTTTTGGTTAGGTATATTTGGAATCTATCTTTTTGCTATAAAGTTAAAAATATTGCCTATACAAGGATATGTGAGTCCATCCGTAGATTTCGGTCAATATATCTACAGAGCAGTTTTACCTGTTCTTAGTCTTTCCATTACTCTTGTTGCATCAATTGCGAGACAAACCCGGTCAAATATGCTTGAAGTAATCAATCAGGAGTATATCCGAACTGCCAGGGCATACGGTATTGCTGAAAGAAGTGTGCTTCTAAAGTATGCGCTCAAGAATGCCCTCATCCCTGTCATCACCATTATTGGTTTGCAAGTAAGGAGAATAATTGGAGGTACAATAATAATTGAAAATGTCTTCAATATTTCCGGTATAGGATCAATGTTAAGAATCGCTGTGATGAATAGGGATTACCTAATTATTCAGGGAACTGTGTTAATTATCTCACTTGTAGTAGTTGGGTGTAATTTTGTGGTAGATATTCTATATGGTGTTTTTGATCCGAGGATTAGAGAAAGGCAAGGGACTGAATAATGGAACTAACTAAAACTAAAGAACAACTTTTTCTAAAAAGAGTAAGAATACTATTTGGAAGAGGAATAATTGTTAAGATTTGTTTAGTTATTATTCTGTTATTCATATTTGCTGCAATTTTTGCACCATTTTTTACAACATATACCCCTACTGAACAATTTCTGATGAATATATTGGCTGGTCCTTCTAAGGATCACCTGCTGGGTACTGATCAATTAGGTCGTGATGTATTAACTAGATTACTTTATGGTGCAAGAATATCGCTATTTATCAGTCTTTTAGCTAGTATAGGGGCAGCAACTATAGGTTCTATACTTGGGATATTAGCAGGTTATATTGGTGGGGTAATTGAACAGGTAATAATGCGGTTAACAGATGCACATCTTTCAATCCCTCCTTTAGTTATGTCTATGGTCTTAGCTGTGCTAATGGGGGGAGATATGTTAGCTATAAGTGTAGTTATAGCAATTTCTGTTATATCAACATATATACGCGTATCAGATAGTTTGGTTCTATCAATAAAAGAAAACGATTATATTATTGCAGTAGAACAAATAGGTCAAAAAAAATGGAAAATTTTATTTAAGCATCTACTTCCCAACTGCTTCCCGCCTCTCATAGTAATTTTTACAATGAATTTAGGGGTAGCTATTATGATAGAGGCTTCGCTAAGCTACCTAGGACTAGGCATCGCTCCTCCAACCCCTTCATGGGGAAATATGGTAGCCGATGGATATAAATATCTTATTGTCAATCCATTAGTTGCGTTATTGCCCGGATTTTGCATTATATTGATTGTTGTGTCTTTTAATATTGTTGGAGATGGTTTACGAGATGCGCTGGATCCAAGGTTAAGGGGTAAACTTTAAATGTTAGATATAAAAAAACAAAAGACTAATTCAACAACACTTTTAGAAGTAAGAAATTTAAAAACTTCATTTTTTACACCCACTGGAGAAGTAAAAGCAGTAAACGATATTTCTTATTATGTTAACAAAAAGGAAATTGTCGCTATAGTAGGAGAAAGCGGCTGCGGTAAATCAGTTTCACAAATGTCAGTGCTCCAACTTATACAAATCCCTCCAGGGAAGATACTAGATGGTAAGATTTATTTTAACGGTATTAATTTATTGGAGTATAAAAAAAACTCTAGAGAGATGCGTCAAATTCGTGGGAAGGATATTTCAATAATCTTTCAAGAACCAATGACATCGTTGAATCCTGTCTTTACAGTTGGTTATCAAATATCCGATGTAATTAAAACCCATATGGAAGTTGATAAAAAAACTGCTTGGGAAATTGGTGTAAAATCTTTAGAAAAGGTAGGTATACCGGATGCTTCTCAGAGGATGAAATATTATCCATTTCAGTTAAGTGGGGGCATGTGCCAAAGAGTAATGATTGCCATGGCAATTGTTACTCGTACTAAACTAATCATTGCTGATGAACCCACTACGGCATTGGATGTAACTACCCAAGCACAGATTATGGAGTTACTTATTTCTTTAGTGCGAGAATTAAATACTTCTCTAGTTATTGTAACCCACAATTTAGGAGTTGTTACACGTTATGCTGATAGAATATATGTAATGTATGCAGGAAAAATTGTTGAATCGGGAACTACTAAAGATTTGATGACAAAACCCATGCATCCATATACTATTGGTCTTTTAAAAAGTGTTCCGAAGGTGGACCAGGATGAGTATTTAATCCCAATACCTGGAGCTCCTCCGGATCTTGTTAATATTCCTCTTCAGTGTTCATTTTTACCAAGATGTTCTTATAATACTGACGTTTGTCAACAAAGAGTATTTCCTGATTTGCGAACTGTCGATGAAAAACAACATCGTGTTGCATGTCATCTCGATTTGGGAGTTCAGTAGATGAAAGTTAAAAAAACTCAAAATGATCCATTGTTGCAAGTAGAAAATTTAAAAAAATACTTTCCATTCAAACGTGGTTTTTGGTCAAAGCAACATATAAAAATGAAAGCGGTGGACAATATTAGTTTTGTCCTCAATCAAGGCGAGACATTTAGTCTTGTTGGAGAGAGTGGATGCGGGAAGACGACCACAGGGAGGTGTGTATTACGTATTTACAAGCCCACATCTGGTAAAATTTATTATAATGGAAAAGAAATTTCCAGTTGTTCTGAAAAAAGTTTTAAACCATTTAGACGAGAGATACAACCAATATTTCAAGACCCATATGGATCATTAGACCCTCGCCAATCTGCTTATTCAACTATAAAAGAAGCAGTAACTGTGGATAATAAACGATGTGTGTCCGTAGAGATCAAGGATAAGGTTGAAGAGTTATTATTATTAGTTGGATTAGATCCAAGAATGGGGGATAGATTCCCCCATGAAATGAGTGGAGGTCAACGTCAGCGCTTAGGTATTTCCCGAGCCTTGGCTTGTTCTCCGAGAATAATAGTTTGTGACGAACCGGTATCGGCCCTTGATGTATCAATACAAGCCCAGATAATTAACTTATTCAAAGAACTGCAGAAAAAATTGAATTTGGCTTATCTCTTCATATCTCACGATTTAGCAGTTGTTCGCCAAATAAGCAATACTATAGGTGTGATGTATCTAGGCAAAATTGTTGAAATTTCGGATAAAAAAGGGCTATATAATAATCCCCTCCATCCATATACAAAAGCACTATTATCGGTTGTTCCTTCTACTAATTATTATCTAGAAAAAAAGAAAAAAAGAATTATTTTGCCCGGGGAAGTTCAAAGCCTCATTAATATCCCATCTGGGTGTCCGTTTAATCCAAGATGTAATAATTCTACAGAAATATGCAGAACTACAATGCCTCAATTAATAGAATATGAGAATGGCCATAAAGTAGCCTGTCATAATATATAATTGTTATTGTGTTAAATAAGAGTTTAAAGGATTAGAAAGGATTAGAAAATGATGATTGTAAGAAATAGTTTAAGAGAAATGATGAAAAAAGAATGTGTAATTGCTCCTTGTGTTTATGACTGTGCTTCAGCAAGAGCTGTCGAATTGTCCGGCTTTAAAGCGATGATGTTTAGTGGCGGTGAATTGTCCGAAGCTATGAACGGAATACCAGATTTAGGCGTGATATCTATTGATGAATTAGTATGGGCTGTTTCTCGCATTTGCTCTGTATCTTCTATACCCATTGCTGTCGACATTGAAGATGGTTTTGGCGGTCCCCTAACTGTTTACCGAAATTGTAAGCGATTGGCAAAAGCAGGTGCTATGGCTATTCAGTTGGAGGATGAGGCACCTGTCAGAGGTACAGGAATTCTTTTACAAGAAGAGTATTTTGCAAAAATCAAAGCAGCTCTTGCTGGCTTGGAGGGAAGCGATTGTATGTTAATTTCTCGTACAAATGTTGATCCTGCTGCTGATCTTTATGAAGGGATTGAGAGATGTTTAGGATCTATTGAATTAGGAGCAGAGATCACCACTATTGTACGCTTAAATAATCTGGATGATGCTAAGAAGATAGCACAAAAAGTTCCGGGATGGAAAATGTATCCGGATTTGGATTCGCGAAATGGGATTCCCGAAGTGACGGTTGAAGAAGTCTATGCATTGGGCTTTAATCTGGTGACAATGCACTATCTTTTAAAAGCGGCTATGAGCGGGATGCTTAAAGCGGGAAAACACAACTTTAAAAATAAGAACAACGTATGGTCGAACGACAATATGAATGAAAAAGGTGTAGGTGGATCAAGCGCAATGCCGTATTTCGATCCGAAAAAGTGGATGGAACTTGAGGGGGAATTCACCGGAACGGTCAGAGAATTCAGTCATCCCGGTATGAACAATTTCAACGCAAAAGAAAGATCAAAGATATAAAAATAGCCGCGGGAATTGACCGTTCAAACGATACGCATGGATGGAAACAATAAAAATTGATAAAGGAACAGATGCATATGGGGTTTATTCGCTGTAATATCAATCTATTATAGATGAAGGAGATACCAAAAATGTTAAGACCGAAATTCGATGCAGGTGTTGAATTTAGTGAAGCCGGTTCATACAAAGCCTCGGAAGGACTATATGGAAATGCACTTTTTGAACTTCCGAAATTCAATACACCTATTACCCCAAAGGAGAATGCGCTTATGGTGCTGAGGGAAAAGAAAAAGCCGTTTTGGCTTCCTAACCTGTACCAGGATTTTAATATCATACAACCGATGGTCATGTCGGACGCGGCTGCCCGGGTACATGGCGGACTGGACTGGTTCGGCGTTGAATGGATACCGCAGCCTGAACTGCGCGCGGCGATGGTCGATCATACCAAAGGACGAAAGCTAGACGATATCACCGTATGGGAGGACAAGATCTACTGGCCGAACTTGAATGCACCGGACTGGGAAAGTAATTCCCGGTTGATGAAAACTGCGTATGATCAGAACCGATTGACCTACGACGTCGTGGTTAACGGCATGTTCGAGCGCTTGATATCACTTTTATCTTTTGAAGAAGCACTGGTTTCGCTGATGCTTAAAAAGGCTGCGGTCAAACGATTCTTTTCTAGACTGACGGACTGGTACATCGAATTGTTTGAGATATTGAAACGATATTACCAAATCGATTTGATTTGTTTTCACGATGACTGGGGATCGCAAAGAACGACGTTGTTTTCAGGGAAATGCCTCAAAGAATGCATACTGCCTTACATATCCTGCCTTGTGGATGCAGCGCATCAAAAGGTATGGTAATTGATAATTTAAAGAATGCAAAATTTTATTACACGCTGGGAAAACACATCAAAAAAGGGTTGAAGTATTTGCAAACAACTGATTTCAGCAAAATAGAAAACGGAAAATACGAAATCGATGGGGAAAACATATTTGCAGTAGTTAATACATACGATACTAAACCGCAAGATGCCTGTCAATGGGAAGCTCATAAAAAATATATTGATATTCAGTATGTTGCCGAAGGATCAGAGAAAATCGGATATGTCAATATAAAGGGACTTAAAATAATCAGTGATTACAACGCTGATAACGATATTATGTTCCTTAAGGGCTCAGGTAATATACTGACATTTGAATCTGGAATGTTTATACTGTTCACACCAACGGACGCGCATATGCCGGGTTTGAAAGCAGGAGAAGCCCAGATTGTAAAAAAAGTAGTGGTAAAAGTAAAAATTTAAGGGGGTGAGAAATATGATTTTTGATATTACTCCTAATCCGGTTATTATTTTTGGGGAAGGGGCAGCTTTACGTACAGGTAAGAGAATGAAGGAGATGGGTTGTAAGAAGGTAATCTGTATTACAGATAAAGGAATTAAGAATGCGGGTATATTAGAAAAGGTAGCTGAAAATGTAAGAAATGCTGGGCTTGAAGTTGTTGAATTTGATGGGGTATTACCAGATCCTCCTGATTATAAAATAGAAGGATGTGCTGAACTTGCCAGAGAAGAAGGGATTGACAGTGTTATAGGTTTAGGTGGGGGTAGTTCTATGGATACAGCAAAATGTGTTAACATTTTGTTAACCAATCCTTCTCCCATTAGTCAATATTATGGTCCTAGTGGTGTGCAAAAAGAAACTGCTCTTGTATTAATTCCGACAACCGCAGGAACCGGTAGTGAGCTTTCAATTGTAAGTGTGGTAACTGATATAGAGAATAAAAGAAAAAGTGGTTGTGTGGGTCCAGCTTTCCTGCCTGATTTGGCAATAATAGATCCGGAATTAACTCTTGGCTTACCTCCGGCAATTACTGCCTGTACAGGTATGGATGCTTTTTCTCATTCAGCAGAAGCGATTACCTCAGGAGTAGCTAATCCTGTGGCAGATATGGAGGCAGAGAAAGCCATATCCTTAATATGTAATAACTTACCAAGAGTTGTGAAAGATGCTTCTAATATAGAGGCCAGGACAGCCATGAGTCTGGCTGCATCCTTAGGTGGTGTTTCCGGGATAAAAGATTCCATGGTTCATTTTGGTCATTCTCTGGCTCACACGATGGGCAGTATGTATCACAATGTTCCCCATGGTGTATTTTGCGCTCTGGTAATTCCTGAAGTAATTAGAGATAATGCCCAGGTTGTTCCTGAAAAAGTAAAGTTAATCGGTGAGGCCATGGGTCTGGAGATGGCAGATAATATGTCTCCCCGGGAGATAGGAGATAAAGTAGCAGGCGCCATTAAAGATTTAAATAATGAGATAGGTATTCCTAGTATCGAAGAAATCGGAATTGATGAGTCCGCCATAAAAGACATAGTTAAGATAGCTTATCAGGATGAAACGGCCATTTTTGCTCCCGAGAAGCTTAGCTATGATCATGCATTAAAGATTTTGATGCGAGTATTTGAAGGTTAAAAATAGTTATATAGTTTAGTTTTGTATTAATGATATATATTATGTTTTTTTCAAAAACCTCAAAATTTTTTTAAGGAGTGATTTATAAGATGGTAAAAGAATACAGAATTAATACCAGGAAAAGGGAAATAAAAGTCAGAGAGATAAATGAAAATGAATTAGAATTTGGTGGCCGGGGCTTAATAGCAAAAATTATGAGCGAAGAAGTAGAACCAAAATGTGATCCTCTAGGGGCCGAAAATAAGTTCATTGTATGTACTGGATTGTTAGCTGGGACCTCTGTACCGACAGCACACAGGCTTTCGGTAGGTGGGAAAAGTCCTTTGACAGGAGGGATAAAAGAATCAAATTCTGGTGGAGGAGCTGGAGGTGCTTTGGCTCGACAAGGGATAAAAATGTTAATTTTTGAAGATAAGCCGGCAGATGGTGAATGGTCTATTCTTGTTATTGATAAGAAGGGTAATGTTGAGTTAAAAGATGCTGGTCAATACATAGGTTTAAATAACTATAAACTTGTAGAGTTACTAAAGGATAAATTTGGAGATGATATAGAGGTTATTTCTATTGGTGTTTCCGGAGAAAGGGGTTATAAGAATTCCACTTTACAGGTAACCGAAGCGGTAACCGGCTATCCAGCTCGGGCTCTGGCCAGGGGTGGAATGGGATCTGTACTGGGTTCAAAAAAAATAAAGGCTATTGTAATTTCAGACCCAGAAGTTAAATATGAACGGGAATTCGCTGATAAAGAAAAATATAATAAAGCCAACCAAAAATTAAAAAATTATATGCGAGAAAGTGAGGAGACAAAGAGATTGAATAGAGTAGGAACCATGTTTAATGTAGATGCGAATGCCCCTTCGGCAGCACTACCTGTAAGGAATTTCCGGGGAGAATTTTTTGAAGATGTAGATAAAATTGATTCTGAAGCTATGGTTAAAAAATTAAATGAAAATGGTGGTAAAAGTGGTATTCCATGTCAAAAGGGTTGTCTTATTGGCTGTTCAAATATTTACAATGATAAGAATGGTAATTATTTAACCTCAGGTCTGGAATATGAAACAGTAGCCATGTGTGGCGCAAACTGTGATATTGCCAATCTTGATTACCTTGCTGAAATTAGTAGATTGTGTGATGATATAGGACTTGACACCATAGAGACCGGATCAACTATAGCGATTTGTATGGAAGCAGGTAAGATCGAATGGGGTGACAAGGAAGCTGCCCTGGGTCTAATTAAGGAGATGAAAGAAGGTACTAAATTTGGGCAATTGCTCGGTCAGGGAACAGAGATTGTTGGAAAAGAACTAGGTGTAGAAAGAATTCCGACTGTCAAAGGTCAATCTTTGCCCAGCTTTGATCCCAGGAATCAAAAAGGAATGGGGGTTACCTTTGCTACTACAGCTATGGGAGCAGACCATACTACTGGTATAACTCTTGTAATAGAGGGAATGGACAACATGCGAAATACAACCCAAGTAGTCTTATCTTCTGTGATGCAATCTTCTTCAGCAACTGCAGATAATATGATGTGTCTATTTGGCTGGTTTTCTCTCCTAGGATCAGAGTATATTGTTGATGTTTTGGAAGGAATTTATGGGGGGGAATGGGATATGGAAAGAGTTATTGGTATTGGTGTAAGAACGATAATGATGGAAAATGAATTTAATAAAAAAGCCGGTTTTACTAAAGAAGACGATCGTTTACCTGACTTCTTTTATAAAGAAAAATCTCCTGCTACCGGTGCAGTATTTGACATCAGTCAGGAAGAAATCTCAAAAGTCTATGAT
The DNA here is from genome assembly GCA_964632105.1 of uncultured Atribacterota bacterium. GTDB lineage: Bacteria > Atribacterota > Phoenicimicrobiia > Phoenicimicrobiales > Phoenicimicrobiaceae > Sediminicultor. The sequence goes on along the minus strand of CAZWFH010000002.1, from coordinate 11,052 downwards.
AATTTATTAGTAAAGTCTGTGATAATATATTAGTTTATTGGGATAAAAAAGTGTAATATAAAAAAACAGTTTTTTATGGATGAGATAGGTACTGATGAAGAACAAAAAAAGTAAGAATTTGTCCAATAGAAAATGTTTGTTTTCTATAATACACAAAGAAATATTTTTTACGGTCTTCGATTTTATCAATAAAAAGTAGAAGTAGACCTAGAAATTCTTTAAAATTTCGGTTATGCCGAAAAATGTTTTGAATTTGTAAAAAAAAGCTATCCGTGTATGGAATTACTAATGATATAAAAATTTATTTCGAAGAAACCTTTGGATTCGTTGTTTCGAAGTCTTTAATAAATTTTAAAGTAATTTGGTACTATCTTTTGAAAATAAATATGTCAATAACTTTAGAAAATCTTACACTAAACAGAAGTTAATTATTCTTAGAAAATGTCACCTGTAACGGTCCTAAATCAGTCATGCTTGGTTAGCGTTCTTATTAACCCGTAGGATAGAATACCACGGGCTTGCCCGTGGATGAATTAATAGGCGGAGATATGCTAAAATGTTCACATGGAGATCAGGCTATCAGAACACAGAGCAAATCGCACACAATAGCATATCGTATGGATACCCAAATATCGCCGTCGTATCCTAAATCCTGGATTAAGAGGATACCTGAGAAAACTTTTTCCTAAGATACTAAGAAGCCTTCTAGGTTGTGAAATCATAGAATACAATATACAGGTAGATCATATCCATATGGTCTGATCATATCGACCAAATATAGTGTGCTAAGGTGATAGGCAAAATCAAAGCCCAATCATCAAGTAGATTCAGGAAAAAGTTTTCCTGGCTGTCCAGGGTATACTGGAAGGAGAACATCGTCTGGTCACTGGGTTACTTTGTCTAAACAGTCGGTATCGATGAAAAAAGTATAATAGAATATGTCAAATTCCAACAGAGCCAGGATTTAGGTCAAGCGAAGCTTGAATTGTTTTAAAAGTGACACAGGCTTGCCCGTGGGTATCTAAAGTAAATAATGATTTAGTTAGTTGTTAAACTGACTTATTTCCGTGGAAAAATAAGTAAATAAGGAGGTATGCTAATGACAAAGATCATTACCGCTAAAGAAGCAGCATATTTAATAAAAGATGAAGACACAGTTGGATGTTCTACCATGGGACTGGCAGGATGGCCAGAAGAAGTGGCTCAAGAAATTGAAAAACGTTTTCTTGAAACTGATAAGCCACGTAATCTAACAATAAAACAAGGTTCAGCTTGTGGTGACTGGGGAGAGAGAGGGATAACAAGATTTGGGCATGAAGGACTGGTAAAGAAATGGGCTGCCGCCCATGTTGGCTCTGCCGCCCAGATGAATGAACTGGTTAAGCAAAATAAGATACAAGCTCATTGTTTACCTCAAGGTGTGGTTGTAAATTTGTGGAGAGAAATTGCAGCAGGTCGGCCGGGACTTATCACAAAAGTAGGTTTAGGTACATTTGTTGATCCCAGAATTGAAGGTGGAAAGATGAACGAAGTTACAACTGAGGAGTTAGTTGAATTGATTGAGATTAAAGGAGAAGAATATCTTTTATATAAAACTTTTCCTATAAATGTAGCATTAATAAGGGGAACCACTTGTGATGAAAATGGAAATTTAACTATGGAAAAAGAGGGATTTATAAATGAAGCGTTAGCTTTATCACAAGCAACAAAAAACACAGGTGGTATTGTTATAGCCCAGGTTGAATATATTGCAAAAGCAGGTACACTTTATCCTAAAAGTGTACAAGTTCCTGGTGCTTTAGTGGATTATGTTGTAAAGGCTAGCAAAAAAGAGGCATGTTGGCAAACTGAAGCCTTATATTACGAGCCATCATTTTCTGGAGAAATGAAAATTCCGCTATATTCTATTCCACGGCTCCCATTAGGGGTTAGGAAAATAATTGCTAGGAGATCTTCAATGGAATTAAAAGAAGGAATGATGGTAAACCTTGGAGTTGGAATGTATTCAGCGAGTGTAGCATTAATTGCAGCTGAAGAAAATTGTTCAGATAAAATTATACTAAGTGCTGAATCCGGACAATTTGGCGGAGTGCCCGCAAGTCCGCCTAATTTTGGACATTCATATAATCCTGAAGCAATGATTAATCATGGAGCAATGTTTGATTACTATGATGGGGGAGGTATTGATGTAACATTTTTGGGATTTGCTCAAGTGGATAAAACAGGGAATGTAAATGCAAGTAAATTTAGTGGTAGGTTATTGGGTCCGGGGGGTTATATAAATATTAGTCAAAATGCTAAAAAAGTTGTATTTTGTGGAACATTTACTGCAGGAGCTGAGATAGAAGTAAAAAATGGTGAAGTAATTATAAAGAACGAAGGTAAAAAGAAAAAATTTATAGATGAGGTTGAACAGATTACTTTTAGCGGAAAATTTTCTTCATCGAAAGACCAACCTATTTACTATGTAACAGAAAGAGGCGTTTTTGTATTAGAAGATGAAGAACTTGTTTTAATTGAAATTGCACCTGGAATATATTTAGAAAAAAATATATTATCGCAAATGGAATTTAAACCGAAAATTTCTGATGACTTAAAAGTAATGAAAAAAGAGCTGTTTGTAGAAGAATGGGGTAAGTTAAATCAATATTTATAAATGGTTAAAAAAGGAGGAAAATTAAAATGGCTAAAACTTATCGAGTGGGTATTGTCGGTGCAGGAACAATGGGGTCGGGTATTGCCCAAAAGATGGCCCAGGAAGGTCTAGAGGTTACGCTTTTAGATATAAATGAAGAAAAGGTTAAAAAAGGAATTAATGGAATAAAAGAAATGTTGGATCAGGGTGTAGAGCATAATGTTTTTACCCGTGAGAAAGCAGGTGCAACCCTGGATCGTATAAAAGGAACAATATCTTATGAAGATCTCAGAGATATGGATTTGGTAGTGGAAGCGGTTTTTGAAGATCAAAAACTAAAAGGTGAAATTTTCAGGAAGTTGGATGAGATATGTGAGCCTAAAACGATATTTGCTTCCAATACATCAAGTTTATCCATTAGTGAACTTGCAAAGAGTACAAACAGAAAAGATAAATTTATTGGTATGCACTATTTTTTCCATCCGGCTAAAAATAGACTTTTAGAAATAACTCCTCATGAAGATACCAGCAAAGAAACACTAAAAAAAGTATCATTTATAGGGAAGCTACATGGCAAGACAATGATTATTGCTAAAGATGCTCCCGGTTTTGTAGTAAATAGATTTTTTATTCCTTACTATGTTCAGGCTATTCGGGTTTTAGAAGAATGTGTTGCTAATATTCCGACTATAGAAAAAGCTGCTAAGGAAGCATTTGGAGTTGGTATGGGCCCTTTTGAATTAATAAATGTTTCGGGAATGGCCGTTTCTGCCCATGCGCCTAATGCTCTCAAAGATGAATGTGGTAATTTCTATGCACCACCGGATATATTGAAGAAAAAGGCTGAAGCAGAAGAATTATGGGATTTGAATGGTGAAGTAGAAGAGGATAAAATAAAGGAAGTGCAAGAATTATTATATGGAGCCGTATTTGGAGTAGTTTGTACTATGGTTGATGAAGGTATTGTAACGGTAGAACAAATTGATAGAGGGGCAAAAGTAGGTTTGCGCTGGGAAGAAGGACCATTTAAATTAATTAACAAAATTGGTATAGATAAAGCTTATGAATATGTAAATAAAGTAAATAAACGATATCCAGATTTAGACTTTGAAATACCTGAAACTCTAAAAGATCATTATAAGTCAAAAAAACCTTTTGAATTTAATTTTGTTGATACTACAATTGAAAATGGTATTGCAAATATTAAAATTAATCGTCCTGAAGCAATGAATGCTCTAAATGATGAAGTATTTAATCAGTTAATTGAAGAATTTGATAAAGCAGAAAAAAATAAAGATATAAAAGCAGTAGTAATAAAAAGTGCCGGAAAAGAATTTATTGCCGGGGCAGACATTAAATACTTTGTAGAAAATATTAAAAATGATACTTTAGATAAGACAGTTAAATTTACTAAAAGAAGCAATAACTTGTTAAGGAGATTTGAAACATCTTCTAAACTAACAATTGCTCTAGTAGATGGTTTATCTCTCGGAGGGGGAACTGAACTTGCTTTAGCATGTCAGGCAATTGTAGCTACACCTGAGGCTAGTTTTGCTCTCCCCGAAACTGGTATTGGTATTTTCCCTGGAAATGGTGGCATGATCAGACTTGCCCGTTGCCTAGGCCCAGAGGTGGCAAAATACTATGTATTTACAGGGGAAAGACTGACAGCAGAAGAAGCAGAAGAAGTTGGTATTATAACAAAATTAGTTGATATTACTGAGGTGGATAAGGCTATTAAGCAAATTATTGAAAAAGGTAAATTTGACAAATATGCTGATAGAGAATTGCCAGATAAATATGAAAAGATAAAGAAAGTATTTAATAAAAAAAATGTACTTAAGTTATTAAATGGTGAGATTCCTGATGGAATAGACAAAGAATTTGCAGAAAAGGTAGTTAAAATTCTATCAAATAAAGCACCAATAGCATTGAAAATGGCAAATGAAATAATTGATGAACAGATGAAAGTTTCTATAGATGAAGCAATTGAAATTGAGATAGAACATAATACTGAAATATTCAATACAAAGGATGCTCTACTTGGATTAACAAATATTGGAAAAAAAGTTGAGTTTAAGGGTAAATAAACCAAATAAAAGAGAAGAAGGAGGAAATAAAATTTGTTTAAGAATGCGTATATTCCATATGGGGGTTATTACAGTACACCGTTTTCTAAATGGCAGCATAGTTTGCAGCATAAAAATGCAGTAGAATTAGGTGGGCAAACAAGCAAACGCTGGTTTGAAGAAAAGGGTTTTGACAAAAACATGTTGAATTATTTGTATCTTGGAATTACAGTTGGGCAAAAAAGTTTCTTTTTAGGTGGTTCTTATGCTGCACACGAAATGGGATTAAGGATACCTGGTCAGACAGTGATGCATGCATGTGCTACTGCAACTACTTCAGTTTATAATGCAAGTCTGGCAGTTGAAAACGGTGATTGGGAAATCACATATTGTTTACTGGTCGACCGGTGTTCTAATGGTCCACATACAATATGGCCGAATCCCAAAGGCCCAGGTGGAGAGGTAATTTCTGAAAACTGGAATATGGACAATATGAGTTATGACCCTTCTACTGGTAAAGGAATGTTGTTTACTGCAGAGAGAGTAGCAAAAGAAAATGGATTTACCAGAGAAGAAGCTGATGAATTAAGTCTGCTACGATATCAACAATATCTTAATGCACTTGAAAATGACAGAGAATTTCAGAAAAAGTATATGTTTTCAGTAAAACTGGAATCACGCAAGGGTACCAAAATTATCGAGGAGGATGAAGGAATAATTGAATCAACAAAAGAAGGTCTTGCAAAATTAAGACCAATGGTGGAGGGCGGTATACACACTTTTGGTTCCCAGACTCACCCTGCTGACGCTAATGCAGGTATAATTATAGCAAATAAAGAAAAATCATTAGAACTAAGTGAAAATAAAAATATTCCAATACAAGTAATAACTTATGCATGCACACGAACTGAGAAAAAAGGCTATATGCCTATAGCTTCTTCTAATGCGGCTAAAATTGCACTTAATAAAACAGGATTAACCGTTGATGATATTTCAACAATTAAAACCCACAATCCTTTTATTGTTAATGATCTTTATTTAGCAAAAGATCTGGGTATTGATAAAAAAGATTTTAATAATTATGGAAGTTCAATGATTTATGGCCATCCACAAGCCCCAACCTTAGCAAGAATATTAATTGAGGCAATAGAAGAAACTGTACTCAAAGGAGGAGGCTATGCTTTGGTTACCGGTTGTGCGGCAGGAGACACCGGGGCTTCAATAATTGTAAAGGTTGGTTAAGGTAAAATATTAGAGGATGGCAGTTAGTTATAATAGTAACATTTAACTGTTATCTTCTATAATTTAAAAATGATTGAAAAAAGGATATTAATATTTATTATTAAATAATTACTAGAAGATCAGGTTCATAGATTTTTTATTAAGCCGCATAAAACTCCAGACTCCTGTCTGGAGATGTAGCGGCCGCCCGAAGGGCTCAAGCTCGTTTTTCGCTTGTAGCCAAAAGATGCCCCCAGCTCCTGCTGGGGGAGTTTCACTTAAAGTGTGTTACTTTCAAGTGCTGTTTACACTTGTTGTTCTTTCCTATAGAAAAATGATACGATCTATCGAGATACTGTGTTAAAAGTTAACCCAAAAACTCTCTTTTGGACACGATATTTTGTTAAAAATAAATAAGTACTTAAACTGAGACATATTCGGTTTTATCCCTGTAAATAGCATGGGCAATCAGGATCATCTTGCGCATAGCAGCAATAACCGCCATTTTTTTCACTTTATGGTTTTGCAGTAATCTCTGGTAGAAGGCTTGAATCCTGGGATTTACCTGGATAGCACTCAGCATGGGCATATAAAGCACCTTCATGATGAGCCTGCTGCCGTGTTTACTGATTTTCGGTTTACCGGATACCGATGTTCCGGATTGATGTTGTATCGGATCCAATCCGCATAAAGCGGTGATCTGATTTCGATTAGTACCTTGATAAGTAATAAATAAGTAAAGCAGGGCAGGAGCCGATTTTTCTCCGATCTCGGGGATAGTTAAGAGTCTCTGGTAGTCCGCTTTTAACCGGGGATGTTTCAGGATATAGGCCGTGATCCGCTTTAAGATTTGTTCCTCTAATCTATAGGCCCTTTTAAGGTCTTTTCGAAGCAGTTGGAACAGGTCTTTATCCCGGACATGTTCCAGGTGATTTCCCAAGGCTATACGTTGCTTCATAGCCAGCTGATAGCTTACCAGATAGGCAGAAAGGGTCTTGGCTTCTTTATTTTACCTTAAAAAACCACCTTCTTTGAAGGTGGTAATGGTTAAATGGTTTTACCATAAAAACCGATATATATGTTAAGATAAGATATGACTAAATGGAAAAAATTATCCCATACAATCTATCAATGTAAATACCACATAGTATGGTGTCCAAAGTACAGGTACAGGATACTAAAAGATGCAGTGGCTGAATTTGCGGAGCAAACCTTAAGGATGCTATGTGAATGGAGAAGCATAGAAATACTGGAAATGAATGTAAAAGAAGACCATATACATGTGATACTTTCTATACCTCCCAGATTATCGATATCCGAAGTAATGGGAATGCTAAAAGGCAAGACAGCAATAAAACTCTTCAAAAGCTTTCCTACTCTCAAGAAGAAGCCCTATTGGGGAAACCATTTTTGGAGCCGGGGATATTGTGTAAGTTCTATAGGTTTGGATGAGAATAAAATAAGAAAATATGTAAAATATCAAGAAGAAAGAGAAAGACAAGAAGAGGGAGACCAACAGGAATTTGGCCTCTTTTAGAGGCCTCTTAAACCCACCTGCTTAGCGGGTGGGTTGTTTAGTAATTCTACAAAGAAAGCTCACTAGTTGGGGTAAGATTTTTAGGTGATTTTATGCACAATAACCTTAAAATCTTTATGAACCTCCCCCGCTTTACTGGACACCAGGTTAAGAGCTATAATTAAATTAAAGGAGGTTCAGAAAAGATGGAGGGAATCAGAAGACAATATAGTGAGGAATTCAAGAAAGATGCAGTCGGGCACAGTCTGACATCAGAAAAGACAGTAGAAGAAGTAGCCCATGACCTGGGGATAGCCCATAGTAATCTAAGGAGATGGCGTGCCCAATATGGTAAAAACGGAGAACTAGCCTTCCCGGGAAATGGCAAGCAAAGGCTCACCCCGCAAGAAGAGGAGATTAGAAGGCTAAAAAAAGAGCTTTATGATGTCAGGCAGGAGCGAGATATATTAAAAAAAGCTTTGGCCATCTTCACCAAAAAACCGTAGATTTATTTCGGTTTATCCGGGAATACACTGAAACATTCAGTGTCACGAAGATGTGCCAGGTGCTAAAGGTTCCCCGGTCTGGGTATTACCAGTGGATCAAATATCCTGACAGTCAGAGAAAGATAGAAGATAGGGACCTAAAACAAAAAATAGTTGAAATACACAGTAATAGTCGCAGGACCTATGGGAGTCCCCGAATCCATCAGACACTTTTAAGAGAGGGTTATCAGGTGAGTAAAAAGCGGGTGGAAAGATTAATGAGAGAAGCAGAAATTCATGCTATGGCCAAAAAGAAATACCGAGCTACTACTGACTCTAAGCACACACTGCCGGTGGCAGCAAACTCTTTAAATCGCCATTTTAGGGTTAATAAGCCCAACCAGTTCTGGGTGGCCGATATCACCTATATCTATACCCAGGAAGGCTGGCTTTACCTATCCACCATTATGGACCTGTATTCCCGTAAAATCGTGGGATGGTCAATGAAAAATAGGATAACACAAGAATTAGTGTCAGAGGCCTTACATATGGCCATCAAGCAGAGAAAACCTGGCCGGGGTTTACTCCTACATTCAGACCGGGGCAGTCAATATGCCAGCTACTGCTATCAGGTTTTACTTAAAAGATACGGCATGTTATGTTCTATGAGTAGAAAAGGGAATTGTTGGGATAATGCAGTGATGGAGAGTTTTTATCGGACCTTAAAGGTAGAACTGATTTATCAGAGAAAGTATGAAACGAGAATCGAGGCCCAAAGAGATATATTCGAATATATAGAAATATTTTACAACAGAGAAAGATTACATTCTTCTATAGGGTATCATAGCCCTGAGGAATACGAAAAAATGACCATGGTTGCTTAACTGAGTGTCCGTTTTATCGGGGGAAGACCATTACCCAAACTATCAAATTTGGTTTTAATAAGAAACTTACTTCTTTCTATTTTAACTTGGGCAAAATTCATAGAATTCAAGATTTCTTGAATCTTTTGTGGTGATGCTTCAAGGTTAGCCTTTTTGAGCTTGAATTCCAGGGTTCTCTCTAAGAGAAAGGCCAGAAAGCAGATCACAAAATGACCTTTTATCCGGGATTCGGTCCAGTGAAATACCGGTCTTACTTCTAGGGTAGTCTTCATGATGCGAAATGATTCTTCTATCTTCCAGAGGGCCTGATAGGCTTTAAGAACATCTTTTGCAGTAAGATTCTTTTCACTATTCTGGATACCGTAATATCCATCAAATATCTTATCTTTTTTGATCGCTTCATCATCAAGGGTCCAGTTGATATTGGAGTGAACCCCTCAGGCTAGACACTTTAAGTCTTAACACACCATGCATTCCCGAGAGCTATTCTTTGCCAATAACCTCTCGTATTCCTCTGGAGGCCGATAGCCCAAAGAGGAATGCAACCTCTTCCTATTATACACATCTTCAATAAAATAGGGAATCCTTTCTATTACATCAGAAAAGGTTTCATATTCCCATAAATATACCTCCTCTTGTTTTAGGGTTTTAAAGAATGATTCGGCAAAGGCATTATCATAAGGATTACCTTTAGCAGACATACTTATTCTGATACCATTATCTTTAAGTATTTTGATGTAATCTTTACAGGTATACTGGATACCTTGATCTGAATGATGAATTGGAAGGTATGCGAAGATAAATGCGGAAAAGAAGGGCAAGAAACCGGATACATTTTATTTTTTGGGATTTACTCACTTTTGTAAATAGCAAATGAAAAGTACACCATATTTCAGTCGAAAAGTGCACCACTTTTTCTAAAAAAATAAATCAATCTAGACCATATTTCCCTCCTTTCTTAGTTGACCATTAATTTTGCTTTGCCAGCCATTCCCTGGTCTCCTTCAACCGGTAAGAATTACCATTCATATTGAGAATATAGGATTTATGAGTAAGCCTGTCGATCATGGCTGCCGTCATCACCGAATCTGAAAAGATTTCATTCCACCTCTCGAAGGAGAGGTTGGTGGTAATGATGGTGGATTTTCTGCCGGCCCGCAGAGAGAAATGGGTAAAGAGTAGTTCTAACCCTTCCTTGTCAAAGGAAATATATCCCAACTCATCGGCTATAACCAGATCATACTTTTCAAATATAGACTCCAGTCTAATTAAGGTCTTTTCTGATCTGGATTCTTTTAATTGATTGATCAGTAAGGGTATGGTGGCAAACAGTACCTTGTATCCGGCCATACAGGCTTTGATTCCCAGAGCGATGGCCAGATGTGTCTTGCCGTTATGGAAAGCTTTCCATAACGGCAAGACACATCTTTCCATCTCTATTGGTATTAAGGCTCTAATGAAAGGATACAAGGTATTGTTTACTCCGGTATCAGAGTTGTTGCATAATCTAAATACTGCTAAAGCAGATAATATTTACTATCAGAAGGTGGATTACTACCTAAAACCGGATCTTTTGATTCTGGATGAATTGGGGTTTAAAAGATTACCCGGATACAGTGCTGATGATTTCTTTGAAATCATCTCTAAAAGATATGAAAAGGGATCGGTTATTATTACTACCAACAAAACTTTTGAACAATGGGGAGATATCTTTACCGATAATGTCTTAGCTTCAGCCATACTGAATCGCGTGGTGCATTATTCCACCATCATTAAGATTAATGGTCCTAGTTATAGAGCAAAGGATCTCAAGAAGGGAGGAGGTAAACTTTAATTTTTTTGTTTTACAACTATGGAAAAAAGTCCGGCTTTTACTATGGAATTTTGCTTGACTTTGAGGCAATTAAAGACTTTTACCAATTAGCCCTTAGACTGGTATTCAAATGGATTAATAGGCGGAGTCAGAAGAAGAGCATGAATTGGAAACAATTCATAAACTATTTAAAATACTATCCGTTACCCTTACCTAAAATCAAACATAATATCTATATCTTTAATAGTAATGTATAAGTGAGTATTAGTGAAGAGCCGGATGTGGGAAAACTACAAGTCCGGTTCTGTGAGGGGTGAGCTATCAATTAGCTATGGAACTAATATTGTGACACTTCCCTAAGGAAACAGGAAGCAAACAGGGAATACAAAGCCGTTCCTAAGGTTGAGAGATATTCATCTACTCGACAAT
>CAZWFH010000001.1:0-50043 GCA_964632105.1 uncultured Atribacterota bacterium | reverse complement strand
GTAAGAGAATCTATCCAGAAAGCAAAAAAGATATTAAAAAAAGAATAATAATTAAATTAGTATGATTATAACCTAAAAAGTAAATAAAACAGTGATGTAGGGGCACGATGCATCGTGCCCGCAGAAAAAAATCAGGCAGTAATATGGCGAGGACACAATTCATTGTGCCCCTACAACCAGTTACAACCAATAAACCAAAAATTATTATAAAATTGTATGCGATACACTATTTCGTCTTTTCATTATTATTTTTGTATCTTTCCTTTGTCGTTCCCGCGGAAGAAGGAAACCACCGTGTTTCCCCATTTTTTTCTCTTATCAAAAAGAGCAGCTAAAACAAGGCTTACAGAAAATTTCCAAAAAAATTTCCAAAAAATAAGAATTTTTCAAATAAATATAGTATATTATAATAAATAAACCTAATTAATTATTAATTATTTAAAAAGTGTCTTAAGTGTATAAGGGGTATAGGATGACAGAAATTAAAGCTAATCAGATTAAAAATAAAGTGAAAGAGCTATTCCTCAAGGCTAATTTTTATATAAACCCAGATCTTATGCAACGGCTGAAAAAGGCCTTAGAAGAGGAGACTTCTCCTATAGGGAAATATGTCTTAAAGATGATTATAGAAAATAATAAGATTGCCTCAAGAGAAGAGGTGCCCATCTGTCAGGATACCGGACTAGCGGTAGTATTTGTGGAAGTGGGTCAGGAAGTTCATTTAGTAGGTGGTGACTTTACCGAAGCCATAAACCAGGGAGTTAAAGAAGCCTACCAGGAAGGATATCTTAGAAAATCAGTAGTGGATGACCCGGTCTTTGAAAGAAAGAATACCAAAACCAACACTCCAGCGATTATCTATACTGATATAGTCCCTGGAGATAAGATTAAATTATTAGTAACGCCCAAAGGATTTGGCAGTGAGAATATGAGTACCATAGCCATGTTAAAACCAGCTGATGGAGAGGAAGGAATTGTAGATTTTGTGGTAGAAACGGTAAAAAAGGCCGGTCCTAACCCTTGTCCTCCAACTATAATCGGTGTAGGCATCGGAGGTACTATCGATAAAGCAATGGTAATAGCTAAAAAAGCAATTATTCGCAAAATTGGTCAATCTAATAAAAACTCAAAATATGCTACCTTGGAAAATGAAATTTTAACTAAAATAAATAATTTAGGTATTGGCCCAGCAGGCTTAGGAGGGAATATTACTTGTTTGGCAGTACATATAGATTATTTACCTACCCATATAGCCGGTATGCCGGTAGCAGTAAATGTGTGCTGTCATGCAGCCCGGCATGCAGAAGGAATATTATAAAAAGAAATATTTTAAACCAGGAATAAAATCTATGAAAAAAGCGATAAAAATAACCACTCCTTTAGATGAAGAAAAAGTTATCCAATTAAAAGCTGGAGATTTAGTAAAAATAACCGGGAATATTTATGCCGTCAGAGATGCTGCTCATAAAAGAATTTTTGAATTAATTATGAAAGGTCAAAAACTTCCAATTCAAATTAAAGGACAGATCATTTTCTATGCTGGACCGACTCCAGCTAAGCCCGGATATCCATGTGGTTCAGTAGGACCTACCACTTCTTATCGCATGGATCCCTATACGCCTTCTTTATTAGAAAGAGGACTTAAAGGTATGATTGGTAAAGGGTTTCGCTCTAAAGAAGTAATTGATAGTATGAAAAAGAATAAAGCAGTATATTTTGCAGCAGTAGGAGGGGCAGCAGCTTTAATTGCTCGAAGGGTTAAAAAATCTGAAGTAATAGCTTATGAAGATTTAGGGGCAGAAGCAGTTTTTAGATTTTATGTAGAGGATTTTCCTGCAATAGTGGTGATAGATTCAGCAGGAAATAATTTATATGAAACAGAACCACCAAAATATAAAAAATAATTAAATAAATTTAACTAAAAAAGGAGATTGTAAAATGAATATTTATGAAGAGTCCTTAAAGCTGCACGAAGAGAACAAAGGTAAAATTGAAGTAATAAGTAAAACGGAAGTAAAAGATCTGCATGATTTAGCTGTAGTCTATACCCCCGGGGTAGCTGAACCCTGTAGAAAGATTCATGATAAAACTTCAGAAGTATACAAGTATACTTCCAAAGGAAACATGGTAGCAGTAGTAAGTGACGGAACCGCAGTCTTAGGTCTGGGAGATATAGGTCCGGAGGCAGCTCTACCGGTAATGGAAGGTAAAGCCGTTCTCTTTAAGCACTTTGCCGGGATAGATGCCTTTCCTATCTGTCTGGCTACTAAAGACCCGGATAAGATTGTGGAGGCTGTAACTTTAATAGCTCCCAGCTTTGGAGGAATCAACTTAGAGGATATCAGTGCCCCTCGTTGTTTTGAAATAGAAGAAAGACTTAAAAAGATACTGGATATCCCTGTATTCCATGATGACCAGCATGGTACTGCGGTAATTGTTTTATCCGGTCTGATTAATGCCTTAAAAATAGTAGGTAAAGATATAAAAGAGATTAAGATAACGGTAAATGGTGCTGGTGCAGCAGCTATAGCGGTATTAAAATTTCTTATGTCTGCAGGAGTGAAAAATGCCATTCTTTGTGATTCTAAAGGGATTATTTATGAAGGCAGAAAAGAGAATATGAATCCGGTCAAAGAAGGAATGGCTAAGGTTACTAATAGAGAACTCCTAAAAGGCACCCTGGCTGATGCCATAATTGAAGCCGATGTGTTCCTCGGACTATCGGTAGCTGGAGCCTTAAGTAAAGAAATGGTAAGATCGATGGCCTCTGACCCCATTATCTTTGCTATGGCTAACCCCACTCCTGAGATTATGCCTGATGAAGCCAAAGAAGCCGGAGCTCGTATCATAGCTACTGGCCGTTCTGACTTCCCCAACCAGGTCAATAACTGCCTTGGTTTCCCCGCTATTTTCAAAGGAGCGCTAAAAGTAAGAGCCAGCCAGATAAACGAAGAGATGAAATTAGCTGCATCTTATGCTCTTGCTTCTCTAATAAGTGAAGAGGATTTAGATAAAGGTATTATTATTGCCAATGCCTTTGACCCCCGAGTAGTAAAAGTAGAATCAGAAGCGGTAGCTCAGGCGGCAATAAAAAGCGGAGTAGCAAGAATCTAAAATAAATAGTAAAGAATTTTATAGTTGTAGTATTGTAAAAATACAATAATAGAAAATATTAATATAGAATTAATTAGTATTTTAATAAGGACAAAAAATGAAATTAAAATATGGTAAAGGGAAAGTTCGATTACTAATTGAAGATAAAAATATAATAAAAATACTAAATTTAAAAAAACAAAAAGCTCTGTTAAATCCGGAAAATAGTTTAAAAGAACTTTTTAAAAACCCGATTAATAGTTCTTCTTTGAGAGATTTAATTATTCAGAAAAAAGCCAAAAAGGTTTTAATTATTGTAAACGATATAACCAGACCTACGCCTTATGAAGTAATTTTACCTCTACTCATAGATGAATTAAGGCAGATTGGGATTAAAAAAGAAAATATAATTTTTATAATTGCAACTGGCATACACCGCAGTAACTCCCCAGAAGAAGTAAAGGAAATATTCGGGAAAGATATATTTTTAAATTATAAGTTTATTAACCATGATTGCGATAATCCAAATTTGAAATATTTGGGAAAATTAAAAAGTGGTAACGAACTTTGGATTAACCCAATAATATCTAATTCAGATTTTATAATTACTACCGGGGTAATAGTTCCTCATTATTTTTCCGGTTTTTCCGGAGGAAGAAAATCCATCCTTCCCGGTATTTGCGGGAGAAAGACTATTGAAGCTAATCATTCTAATATGGTTCATCCTAATGCCTGCTCAGGAAATCTTAAAGGCAATCCTGTTCACCAAGAGATGCAGGAAGCGGCAGAAAAGGTAGGAGTAGATTTTAACATCAATGTAGTAACTAATGAAAACCATGAAATTATTGAAATTGTTGCGGGCGAATTGTATAAATCATGGCAAAAAGGTGTAGAAGTTTGTAAGAAGATATATCTTTGCCCCATCAAACAGGAAGCAGAGGTGGTAATTGCCAGTGCTGGAGGTTACCCTAAAGATATTAATGTCTATCAAGCTCAGAAAGCTTTGAATAATGCCTATCAGGCGATAATACCCGGAGGAACAATTATACTACTTGCTGAGTGTTCTGAGGGTTATGGAGAACCTACTTTTGAAAAGTGGATAGAAGAAGCAAATATTCCTGATGATATAATCAAGCGCTTGCAGAAAAAATTTGTTTTAGGTGGGCACAAAGCCTATGCTATAGCAAAATTAACAAAAGAAGTGGAAGTGATTTTAATTTCTTCCCTTCCTTCGGATAAAGTTCGTAAATTATTTTTTATTCCTATGGAGGATATTTCACAAGCCATAGAATATATTAAAGAAAAATATGGCGAAGATTTTCAGGCCTATATTCTTCCCTCGGGGAATACAGTTGTACCTTTATCTTCTATTCCTGGCTAAGAACAGCTTTTTTTATTCTTTCTATTGCCTCTTCTAATCTTTTTTCTTCTACGGTTAGGGCAATTCTTACATATCCTTCTCCGTAATCTCCGTAGCCGATTCCCGGAGTTACAATTATTCCCGTTTTTTCTAATAAGAGATTAGAAAACTCCATAGAATCCATTTTGTTCAAAGTGGGAAGCCAGATATAAAAAGTAGCTTTAGTTGGCTTTAAATTCCATCCTAATTTATTTAGTCCATTTATCACTACATTTCGTCTACCGGTATAAATTTTATTCATCTTCTCTATATTGTCCTGCGGGCCAGTTAAGGCTTCTATTCCGGCTTGTTGGATAGCTTTAAAGATTCCAGAATCAATATTGGTTTTTATGATAGAGAGAGCGGAAATAGCATCCTTATTTCCTACTACAAAAGCAAGTCTCCAGCCGGTCATATTATAAGTTTTGGATAAAGAATGAAATTCAATTCCTGCCTCTTTGGCTCCATCTATTTCTAAAAAACTGTTAGCTTTATAACCATCAAAGGTCATCTCGGAATAAGCGAAATCATGGCAGACTAAGATATCATATTTTTTAGCAAATTTTACTACCTTTTCAAAAAAATCTTTATTAGCCACTGCAGCAGTAGGGTTGTTAGGGTAGCTTACAAACATTAATTTAGCTCTTTGTGCGATTTCTTCATCTATTTTTTCTAAATCAGGCAGAAAATTATTTTCTTCTAATAGAGGCATAATATAAGGGAAGCCATTGGCAAATAAAGTTCCTGTTTTATAAACCGGATAAGCAGGGTCAGGTATAAGACTAAAGTCTCCCGGGTCAATAAAAGCCAGAAAGATATGAGCTATTCCCTCTTTAGAGCCGATAAGAGCCATTACTTCTTTATCTGGGTCTAAGTCAACACCAAATCTATTTTTATACCATAAGGCAACTGCCTGCCTAAATTCAGCTGTTCCCGCATAGGGTGGGTAATTATGGGTTTTAGGGTCTTTAACGCTTTCTCTTAATTTTTTAATTATATTATTAGGTGTAGGTTGGTCAGGGTCGCCTATGCCTAAGTTAATAATATCGACTCCTCTTTTTATAGCTTCTTCTTTTTTCTTATCAATTTCTGCAAATAGATAAGGTGGAATGGTTTGTATCCTTTGTGCGATTTTCATCTACAATTTCTCCTTTTGTTAATAAATTTTATCATTATTTTATTTTAATATTTTTTAATGTGCATTCGACTGGTAAACTGGTTAACCGGCAAACTGGCTAACTAAAATTAATTGGTGAATTGGTCAATTAAATAATTATTTCTCCCTTGAATACTAATTCTGCTGGGCCAGTCATATAGACATATCCATCATCAGCCCATAGGATATCTAAATCTCCACCAGATAAATGAATTGTAGCTTTCCGATCGGTCTTTTTATTCAAAACTGCAGCTATCAAAGCTGCACATGCTCCGGTTCCGCAAGCCAAAGTTTCTCCTACTCCTCTTTCCCATACTCTGAAGTTTATCTCTTTCTTATTTATAACTTGAATAAATTCTACGTTAGTTTTTTCAGGGAAGAGGGGATGATTTTCAATTTTTGGGCCAATTTTATCTACTGGTATAGATTGTACATCATCTACAAAGACTATACAATGAGGGTTTCCCATAGAGACACAGGTGACTTTAAAAGTCTGCTCGGAATTTATCTTCAATGTTTCATCCACTACTGTGGGAGTATCTTCACCGGTCATAGGTATTTCTCTTCTTCTTAATTTTGGGGTTCCCATATTTACTTTGATTCTTAAAACTTTTTTATCTTTTAAATTTTGAAAAATTAGTTCAGGAGTGATTATACCTGCTAAGGTTTCTACAGCAAATTTATTTTTTGAAATTAAATTATTTTCATAGGCATATTTAGCAAAACATCTAATTCCATTTCCACACATCTGGGCTTCGCTACCATCATAGTTAAAAATTCTCATTTTTAAATCTGCCTTAGATGAGGGCAAGATAAGTATTAGTCCATCTGCACCAATTCCAAAGTTACGGTTGCAAAGTTTTTTTGCCAGATAAGAGAGAAATAAAGAGTCACCCAATGATTTATTTATACAATCGATTAAAATAAAATCATTCCCTAATCCATGCATTTTTACAAAATCAATTTTCATAATGATTTTTTCCTTTACTAGCGTATAGCATACAGCGTTTAACGTATAATAATCTAGAATCGTATATTGTGTATTAGTTACCCAGTTACCTTGTTCACCAGTTTACCAGTTGCTTTGAGATGATATCTTCTCCAACCTCTATCTCTTATTTCCTTAACTAAATATTCTATACTATATACTCGATACTTATTTCTCAACGAGATACGATTCACGAGATACGAGATACGATTTTATTCTGGCTCCTGACTTCTGTTTTATATGTTCAGCACATCTTTCATTTCATAAAAACCTGCGGGTTTGCCTTTCATAAATTTTATTGCCTGGATGGTCCCATAGGCAAAAGTATCCCGACTGTGGGCTTTATGAGTTAATTCTAATCTCTCGCCTAAGGCAGTGAACATCACTGTATGTTCACCGGTAATATCTCCGCTCCTAATTGAGTGGATACCAATCTCTCCTCTTTTTCTTTCTCCGGTTATTCCTTCTCTGCCATAAATTGCTACCTCATCCAGGTTCACCCCTTTAGCTTTTGCAATTTCTTGAGCCAACTTTTTTGCTGTACCACTAGGGGCATCTTTTTTAAACCGATGATGTGCCTCCACAATTTCTATATCGTAATCATCGCCCAAAGCAGCAGCAGTTTCAGCTGCAAGTTTAAATAGTAAATTTACTCCCAAAGACATATTTGGTGAAAGAAGAAAAGGAATGCCTTGAGCTAATTTATTGATTTTTTCGATTTCTTCTGAGGAGAACCCGGTAGTTCCCATAATCATAGCTTTTTTATATTTTGAGATAATTTCCAGATGTTTTAGAGAAACTTGGGGATTAGTAAATTCAACTACCTGGTCGGTATTTTGAATTATCTCTTCCAAATTATCTTTGATAATTATTCCAGTTTCTCCCAAGCCCGCTACTATTCCCCAATCTTTTCCTTTATCTGGATGAGAAGGGGATTCAATTATGCCTACTAATTTCATATCTTCATTCTGATGAATTAACCGAGCTACTGCGGAACCCATTTTTCCACAGCCGCCACAGATAATGACATTAATCATTTATTATTCCTCCAGTAAACCAAATTTTATTAAGTCCGCCTTTAATTTTGCCAGATTATTTTCACTCATTGGACTCAAAGGTAATCGTAGATTACCGGAAGGCAACCCCATTAACCGGGTACTGGTTTTAACCGGGATGGGATTGGTTTCGTAAAACATAGCATTACTTAAGGGATAGACTTTAGATAGGAAAATATCTTTAGCCTTTTGGTAATTTCCTTCTTCAAATTCCCTGACTACATCAGATACATCCCGGGGGATAATATTGGCAACAACCGAGATTACCCCTTTCCCTCCAATAGATAATAATGGAAGTAACAACTTATCATCTCCAGATAAAAGAGTTATTTTATCTCCGCACAATTCAACTATTTGAGTCATCTGATCTAAATTCCCGCTGGCTTCTTTTACCGCCACAATATTTTTTAATTCAGCTAATTCCGCTAATGTTTCAGGTAACATATTTACTCCGGTTCGGGAGGGGACATTATAGACTACAATTGGTATATCTACTTCTTCTGCTATCTTTTTAAAATGCAGATACAATCCTTTCTGAGTTGGTTTATTGTAATAAGGGGTGATTATGAGAGCACCGACTGCCCCTGCTTCTTTAGCATGAGAAGTTAGATCTAAGGCCTCTCGAGTGCAATTGGAGCCGGTTCCGGCAATTACCGGGACTCTTCCCGCTACTGCTTTTATGGTTAACTCCGCAACTCTTTTATGTTCTTCATGAGAAAGAGTAGGGGATTCCCCGGTAGTACCACAGGGGACAATACCATTGGTTCCATTTTTGATATGAAACTCCACCAATTCTTTTATTCCTTTTTCATCGACCTCATCATTTTTGGTAAATGGGGTAATCATAGCTACTAAGGATCCTTTAAACATTTTTGTTTCCTCCTTTTTTATTTTCGTATATCGTATATCGCATTGCGTATCGCGTACGAATTTATTTTGATTCCTGAATTTTGCCTCCTGATTTCTTTTTTATTTACTATATACACCACATATTAATTTGGTTTCTATATTCTGACTCCTTCTTTCTTAACTATACGCTATACGCTATTAAGGCGTATGCAATACGCCCCTACTTGCAACTTGCACCTTGTATCTTGTAACTCCTTTTTCTCTTTACGCAATACTCGATACTCGATACGCGATACGAATTTGGCTTGTGCCAAATTCAATTATTTACCTTGATTCCTGCCTCTTTCAATGATTTATTTATTATTTGGTAGGCAAATTCTCTATCTTTCCATTCCAAAAAGATTAAAATATCTGTTTTGATAGTAGTCATTTCAATTATATTTATATTATTTTCAGCTAAGGGCCGGGTAATCCTCTCGATAATACCAGGTGTTTCTATAAAATCCCTGCTTCTGGCAATGATTAAAGCAATATTATTTTTTAAAGTAACTGACTTTAGCCTTTCATCTTCAATTACAGTAGGATGAATCAAATCATAAGATTGCTGGGCATAATTCTCCATAACATAGATTCCGATATGTTTTGTCCCGATGGAAACTCCATATAGACTAATATGATTATCGGAAATAGGGGTAATCGTCTTTTTTAAGAGTCCTGGGGTATTAAAAATTTCCGTTCCCAGAATAGTTAACATAGTTAGTTTTTCTTTGAAAAGAGTTAATTTACTTTTAAAAGCCCCTATTATCTCTGTTCCTTCTGCGGATAAATTTCCGTTTTGAAAATGAATAATTTTTGCTTTCATTCTATCAGTTTTATATTTTAAGGCCTGTGGATGTAAAACTTTTGCTCCACCTTCAGCAAGGACTCCCATCTCTTCCACACTTATTTTTTTTAAAGTTACGGGTTCTTTTATTATTCGGGGATCAGCACTTAAAACTCCTACTGCATCAGTTACGATTATTACTTCATCGGCTTCTAAAAAGTTTCCCAGGGCAAAAGCAGTGATATCGCTACCGCCCCGGCCAAGAGTTGTTATGCTTCCATCTTCATAACTTCTACCTAAAAAACCGCATACTATAGGAATAACACCCTTTTTTAGCAATGGTTCGATTATTTTTTGACACTTTTTTTTGCTCTCCTCAAACAGTATTTTAGCTTGACTAAAATTTACATCAGTAATAATAGGAAAATCCTTATCTGCCGGGTCAAAATATCTCGAAGAAAATCCCATAGATTTAATGGTTGCCGCAAGAACCCTGGTACTTATCCGCTCTCCCATAGAAACAAAATCAGCATAATCTCTATCCTCTATACGGTCTTTAACAGAATCTTTAAGTAAAGAAGTTAAAGTGTCAGTGGTATTACCCATTGCTGAAACAACAGCTACTATTTCATATCCTTTTTTTGCTTGTTGAATTATTGATTGGGCGGCTTTTTTAATCCTTTCAGGATCCTGAACGCTGGTTCCGCCAAATTTTACGATTATTCTCATAAATATCACCTTATGTATATTTTTTTATTTAAACCACTCTGGTATGGTATCGTTTCTTACAATATCACTATAAGTTTCTTTTTTTACCATTAAACCATCTTTTCCTTGATTTACCAGGACGACCGCTGGCCGGGGAAGTCGGTTATAATTGCTGGACATAGAATAATGATAAGCCCCAGTGGTAAATACTGCTAAAAGATCCCCCGGTGAAGCTGAAGGAAGTTTCAAATTTTTTATTAAAATATCTCCTGATTCACAACATTTCCCGGCAATAGTTACCAATTCCTTAGGAAGATTATCATTTACTTTATTTACTAAAACAGCTTCATATTTTGCTTGATAAAGGATTGGTCGAGGATTATCAGCCATACCTCCATCTACAATAAGGTATTTTCTAATTCCCGGTATTTCTTTTATGTTACCGATAGTATAGAGAGTAATGCCTGCTTCCGCCACTATAGACCTTCCTGGTTCTATCAATATCTTAGGCATTACTAAATTATTTTCTTTTATTTCTTTTGCAAGATTATCAACAATTAAATTTACAAAATATTCTACGGAAGGAGGTTGATCAGATTCAAGGTATTTCACCCCTAAACCTCCACCCAAATTTAGATTAGGGGTATCTATTCCCCAAAGATCTTTTATTTGCTTAATAAGTTTTGCCATTTCCTTGATAGCTAGGACATAAGGAAATAGATCAAAAATTTGTGAACCGAGATGAAAATGCAGACCCTTATATGAAATATTTTTCATAGAAAGAACTTTTTTTATGAAATCAGGGATACTATCAATACTGATTCCAAATTTTGAATCTACCTGTCCGGTTTGAATATATTTATGAGTATGAGTATCTATTCCCGGAGTTACCCGGAGAATTATTTCCACCTTCGTATTTAAACTTTCTGCAACCTGGCTAATTACGTTGAGTTCATACTCACTATCTACCATCATGGTGCCAATTTTTTCTTTAAGAGAGAATTCTATTTCTTTTTTGGATTTGTTATTCCCATGGAAAAATATTTTTTCCGGTGGGAATCCTACTGAAAGGGCAGTATATAATTCTCCGCCAGAAGAAACATCCAGACTTAAATCCTCTTCCTTTAAGACATTACACATTGCTTTAACCAAAAAGGCTTTACCAGCATAAATTATTTCAAAATCAATGTTTCTTTTAGAAAAAGCAGAAGTATATTGCCGACATTTTTTTCTAATTATACTTTCCGAAAAAATATAACAGGGGGTTCCATATTTTTGGGCTAATTTTACAAGCTCACATCGGTCGAATTCTAAATTTCCAGATTTATTTAGGGAAAGACCTTCTCGATTAATTCGAGGTGTTATATTGTTTTGATTATTCATTAATTCCTCCTTAAAATAGTTGTTAGTCGTTGGTCGTTAGTATTTAGTTTTAAGCTGCAATGGCATAAGGTATAAGAGGGTTTGATAAATCAAATCCCTACATTTGTATAGACAGGCAATTCAAATTCATAAATAAAAAAAAGGCAATTGACAAACGCTATGCTCATCAATTGCCTGAAATTAATCTAACAATTAAATTTACTCCCATTTCTCTCATCAGATGAGATAGCGCTCCATCAGAAACCAGGGTATAGATTCTGATGACAGTCTTATGGCTTTTAACCATAAACCCAGCATAAAGATTAGAGCTGTTATCTTTAACGCTTCGGCGAGAATGCCTTTCCTGGCGAATCAAAGATGCTCATCTCATCACCAGTACTGATTATTGCTCGCGCCTCCACCTCACTTAAGAAAAAAGTGAGGTACAAATATTAAATTTTTAATAAGATAACATATATATTAGAAAAAGTCAAAAATTCTTTATATTTTTATTCCTATTTTAAAGATTAAGAAAATTCCCAGGAAATATACTATAAAAATTAACCAGCCAGCTACCCCTAAATTAAATAATGATTTTTTAGGTCTGTATACCACACTGGTAATAGCAATACTGGTGAGAATTATAGCTATTAGAGCACTAATAATATGCTGGGGTGAGACTACACTTAAAATTGGTGGGCCATCATAAAATATATCTGAGAAGAATGGTATAGTCATATTAAGAATATTTGCTCCCAGGACAATGCCTACCGCAAGGTCATAAGCCTTTATTCTAATAGCCGCAAGGGCGGTAACTAATTCTGGTAAAGAAGTAATGATGGCTAACATTATAGTGCCCATAAAAGTTGTTCCCCATCCGGTAAGGTCTGCTAAACTATTGGCTACTTGTGCTAACTTCATGGCGGCAAAGATTATAATTATAGCTGCTATTAAAAATTTGATATTGGTTAAGGGTAAAGAATAGGTAGCATAATTTTCCTCAGGGACTCCCAGGACATCATCGGGTTTATTTCTTTTACTATATTTGAATATTACTAAAATACCTAAAAAGTACAGAATTATTAAAATTAGAGAATCTATGCCGACCCCTGCAAGGAGAAATGGTGGTTTTATCAACATACTCAAGGCAGCAATTGCACATAGAAATATTCCTAAAATAGCAGTTAGAATTTGGCCGGAAGATACTTCTCTAAGGAGTGGACCGGGACCATGAGCAAAATCTGCTATAGCGATAATTAATAAGTTGAACATAATACTGCCGAAGATATTTCCAATAGCTAAATTAGGGGCATTGATCCAGGCGGCACCGGAACTGGAAGTAAGTTCAGGAAGAGAGGTAGCTAATGGGATTAATGCAGCTCCAATCCAGACCCTTCCCAATCCGGTTTTTTCAGCAATTATATCTCCGTAGCGGGTCAGTTTAGTTCCCGTAAAAATAATTATCAGGGCACATATTAAAAATAAGAGCCATAAATTGAGCAAATGTAGTATATTCCTCCCAAGGCCGAAGTATTTTATTTTTATAAAATTAATTGTAATATAATAAAAAATATTATCTTTATAACTTAAAAAATTATAACATTTCTTTAAAGGGTAATCAATTGATATAAAGATAGTATCGAGTATATAGTATCGAGTATCGAGCAAAGAAGGAAAAAGAAAGAGAAGAATGACTGAGAAGATAAAAAACTTTCAAGATTTGAGAATCTGGCAAATAGAGATAGAAGTTAGAGAAGATTTTATCTTAAAGAAACTGGAAACTGGTGAACAAGGTAACTGGGTAACTAATACACAATATACGATTCTAAATTACTATACGCTAAACAATATACACTATACGCTAGGTTTATTGCTAACGACTAATTTAATTGGCTAAGCGGCAAATTGGCAAATTACTATATTGCTTAATCGGTTAATTGTAATCTTTGTATCTTGCATCTTTTTATTGAATCTCGCATATTATATCTTACAAATTTTATTAATTGGAGAATTGTCAAATTGGTCAATTAATTTATTTTCTTCCCCTTTTTTAACTCGATACTATATACTCAATACTCGATACTGTTTTTTAAATTGGCAAATTGGCAAATTGGAGAATTGGTGAATTAATTTATAACTGAAAAAATTTTGAAAAAAAATAAAATTTATGCAGGGATTTTACATTTGTTGTAGAATATAATATATAGAGAAAAAGAAAAACTCTTAAAATTAAAAGTAAAATATGGTAAAATACAAAATAAAAAAGAGGGATAAAAATGATAAGGGTAAAAATTTCCGGTGTAGCAATTGACCCGGTGACAAAAGGTTTTGTGGTAATTTTAAAAGATGAAACTGAAAAAAGGTGGCTTCCTATCTGGGTAGGGCATTACGAAGCAAAGATGATTTCTTTAGCTTTGGAAAAAGTAAAACCAGTAAGACCTTTACCCCATGATTTAATAAAAAATATTTTAGATTCCCTTGGCGTAGTTGTAACAAGAGTAGTAATTTGCAATATTAAAGATAATACTTATTTTGCTTCAGTTAGATTAAAAACAAATCAAACGGAAAAAGAAATTGATGCCAGACCGAGTGACGCTATTGCTTTAGCCCTGAGGGCAAACGCCCCTATTTACGTAACCGAAGAAGTATTAAATAAGGCTTCTACAGAGAAAGTTACCTTAGAGAATGAAAAAGAAGTAAAACTTGTCGAGTTACAACAAAAGATGCAGAAAGCAATAGAGATAGAAAATTACGAGGAAGCTGCTAAATTACGGGATCAAATCAGGAGCTTAGAAAAGAAATAATTTTTTGTTCCCTTCATTTTCTCCAAAAACTATTAGCTCATACCAGATTATTAAAACAAAAAAGCATCAAATTAATCAAGATTGGAAGAACATTTTAAGGAAAATAAATTAAGCAAAATACATAAATTTTAAGTGAAAAGTGAAAATAAATAGATTATGAGAAAAGTAATAATAGATCCAGAAATTTTTGTTCAATTTCCTGATTTTAAAAGAGGGATTATAATTGTTAGAGATGTAGAAAATGCGCTTGGTAACAAAAGAATAAAGAAACCTTTAAATAAAGAGATTGAAAAGAGGATGAAGGAAGATTTAATTGAACATCCTTTTGTAAAGGCCTGGAATGAAGCACATTTAAAGTTTGGTTCTGATCCGCACAAGTTTCCACCTTCGATAACAGCACTTTTAAAAAGAATAAAACAAGGTGGAGGGTTTCCTTTTATTAACTCAGTAGTTGCCTTATTTAATTATATTTCTATAAAATATCTTATCCCTTGCGGCGGTGATGATGCAGATAAAATAGAAGGAAATTTGCATCTTTGCTTTGCCAAGGGGAATGAATGGTTTGTTGCTTTGGGTAGTGAAGAAGAAGAAAATCCTCAACCCGGAGAGGTAATTTATTTTGATGATAAAACTTTGAAGGTGATGTGTAGGAGATGGAATTGGCGAAATGGTGATTTTAGTAAAATTACTGAAAATACCAAAAGAATGGTTATTAATATTGATGGAATCGGGGCAGTTCCTCAATCGATTATAGAGGAAGCAAGAGATGAATTGGCAAAATTGTTAATCGAGCAGTGCAAAGCAGAATTAACTACTGATTTATTGAATCGAAATAATAGAGAGATTAAAATAGATTTTTAAATTGCATCAGGAGATATTTATTTAATATAGTAAGAATAGTAAGAAGGGAGCAATAATATAAGATATGGAAAAAAATAATAAATTTTATCGTGATAGTATAAAGGGACTAAAGCCTTACGACCCTCATGAAGTTCCTTATAAAGTGAAATTAAATGCTAATGAAAATCCTTATGGTTTACCAGAAGGGATTATTGAAGAAATATTAAGAAAAGCTAAAAATTTAAAATATTCTCGTTACCCTAACGCAAATTCTGTGAAATTAAGTGAAGCCGTTTCTGCTTTTTGGGGTTTAACCAGAGATAATATAGTTATAGGAAATGGTTCTGATGAACTTATTGATTATTTAATTAAGGCTTTCTCAGAAAAAGGGAGAAAGGTTATTACTACTGCACCCTCTTTTGCCATGTATAAAATTTATTCAATTGTTAATGGATCTAATTTTGTACAGATTCCTTTAAGTCAGAGCAATTTTAGTTTAAATGAGGATAAAATTTTAGAGGAAGCAAAAAAGGATGATTCTTCCATAATTTTTTTAGCTTATCCCAATGCCCCCACCGGAAACTATTTTGCCGAGGATAAGATTATAAAGATAATTGAAGAATCAGGTTGTCTGGTAGTAGTGGACGAAGCTTACTATGAGTTTGGAAAAAAGACTTTTGTACCCCTTATATCTCGTTACGACAATTTAGTTATTCTTAGAACTTTTTCTAAAGCTTACAGTATAGCCAGTTTACGGGTGGGATATTTACTTTCTAATCCTGAAATTATTAATGAAGTGAGAAAAGTAAAAAATCCTTTTAATGTAAATACTTTTTCCCAACTAGCAGCCCAGGTGGTTTTTGAAAATAAAGAAATTTTAAAAAATAACATAGAGAAGATTATTAAAGAACGCGAAAGATTAACAGACAGAATAAACGAAATTACCCCTTTTAAAACTCATCCTTCTCAGACCAACTTTGTTTTGGTTGAGGCGGGCTCTAAAGAAGATACAGACTTAGTTTATAATAATTTATTAGAACAAGGAATTTTAGTCCAAACGGTTTCGGATCCCGTTTTTTCAAGCTCCAGATATTTTTTACGTATAACTGTAGGGAATAAAGAGGAGAATGATATTTTAATTGATGGGTTGAAAAGCTGTCAAAGATATTTTAAAATCTAATTTGTCAATGAATTATTTTTTAATATCCTTATAGTTAAGAAGGTGGTGAATAAGATGATTAAATTTGATAAGTTTACAGTAAAAGCTCAAGAAGCTATTGGAGAAGCTCAACAAATTGCCAGTAGTTATAATCACCAAGAGATTAGGGGGGAGCATCTTTTACTGGCTTTAATTAATCAAAAAGACGGAGTTGTGCCTTCGATATTGCAGAAGTTAGAAATTAATTTTGAACAACTCAAAGTTAAATTAGAAAGGCTGCTAGAAAAAATTCCTCAGGTTTATGGAGCAACAGGAGGACAACATATAGGGAATAAACTTAATAATATATTGAATACAGCTCAACAAGAAGCCCAAAAAGTAAAAGATGAATATGTTAGTACGGAACATTTATTTATTGCTTTGGTTGAAGCAGAAGGAACCATAGTTAGTGATTTATTAAAAAAAGAAGGGATTAATAAAGATAAAATCTATCAGGCTTTAGTGAATATTAGAGGAAATCAGCGGGTAACTGATCAAAATCCAGAGGAAAAATATCAAGCTTTAGAAAGATATGCTCGTGATCTAACTGATTTAGCTAGAGAAAGGAAACTTGATCCGGTAATTGGGCGGGATGATGAAATACGACAGGTTATGCAAATACTTTTACGGCGTACTAAAAATAATCCTGTTTTAATTGGTGAACCGGGAGTAGGTAAGACAGCAATTGCTGAAGGTTTAGCCCAGAGAATTGTAAGTGGAGATATTCCGGAAGGATTAAAAAATAAAAAGGTACTGGTTTTAGATATTAGTTCTATGGTAGCTGGCGCAAAATATAGAGGTGAATTTGAAGATCGTTTAAAAGCAGTTTTAAAAGAGATCCAAAAAGCGGAAGGTAAAATAATTGTTTTTATTGATGAACTCCATACTTTAGTGGGAGCAGGAGCAGCTGAAGGAGCAATAGATGCTTCCAATATGTTAAAGCCGGCTTTAGCTCGGGGCGAATTGCATTGTATCGGAGCTACAACTTTAAAGGAATATAGAAAATATATCGAAAAAGATGCTGCATTGGAGAGAAGATTCCAACCAGTGTTAGTAAAGGAACCCTCAGTAGAAGATACTATTGCCATTTTAAGAGGATTAAAAGAGAAATATGAAGTGTATCATGGAATAAGAATTAAAGATTCAGCTTTAGTTGCTGCAGCCATATTATCTAATCGCTATATTACCGATAGATTTTTGCCAGATAAGGCAATTGATCTGATAGATGAAGCTTCCTCCCGTTTGAGGATGGAAATCGATAGTATGCCTATAGAGATAGATGAAGTGGAAAGAAAAATTATTCAATTAGAAATAGAAAAGCATGCTTTAAAGAAAGAAAAAGATTCTATTTCTCAGGAACATTTAAATAAAATAGAAAAGGAACTAAGTTCTTTAAAAGAAAAAAGAGATGGGATGAAATTAAAATGGAAGAATGAGAAGGAATCAATCCAGAGAATACGAAAAATAAAAAGTAGTATTGAAAAGAATAAAATAGAAGCTGAGAAAGAAGAGAGAGAAGGTAATCTTAATCGAGTAGCAGAATTAAAATATGGAAAGTTCCCTCAACTACAAAAAGATTTAGCGGAAGAGAATAAAAAACTAATTACTTTGCAAAAAGAACATAAAATGCTTAAAGAAGAAGTTGATGAAGAGGATATTACAGAAATTATTTCCAAATGGACCGGCATCCCTATTGGCCGACTTATGGAGGGGGAAGCAAATAAATTAGTCAGGATTGAAGAAGAGCTTAAACAAAGAGTTGTTGGACAAGATGAGGCGATTAGGTTAGTTTCTAATGCTATCAGGAGATCCCGAGTGGGGATAGCGGATCCCAATAGACCAGTAGGATCATTTATCTTTATGGGGCCTACAGGAGTAGGTAAAACTGAGCTCGCTCGTAGTTTGGCTGATTTTTTATTTAATGATGAAAATTTTCTAGTGCGTATCGATATGTCTGAATATATGGAGAGACACAGTGTAGCCCGGTTAATCGGGGCTCCGCCAGGCTATGTAGGATATGAAGAAGGTGGTCAACTTACTGAAATTGTCAGGCGCAAACCTTATTCAGTTATTCTCTTTGATGAAATTGAGAAAGCTCATCCCGATGTTTTTAATGTTTTGTTGCAGATTTTAGATGATGGCCGTCTAACTGACGGACAGGGAAGGGTAGTTAATTTTAAAAATTCTATTTTGATTATGACTTCGAATATTGGTAGTCAGTGGATCTACGAAATGAATGAGGGGAATAGAGAGTCTGTTATGCAAAAAGTAAACGATTCTCTTCGTGAGTACTTTAAGCCAGAATTTTTAAATAGACTTGATGAGATAATTATCTTTAACAATTTAGATAAAGAGCAGATTATTAAAATCGTGGATATCCAGCTCAATATTTTAAAAAAGAGATTAGTAACTAAAAAAGTTTATTTAAAAATTACTCAAAAAACAAAAGAATTTTTAGCTGAAAAAGGATATGACCCTCATTATGGTGCTCGACCTTTAAAGAGAACCATTCAAAGGTACATTCAAGACCCCTTGGCCTTGCAAATTTTAGAAGGAGTTTTTAAAGAGGGGGATAAATTAGAAACCGATTTGGATGAAAAAAATGAGAAAATAATTTTCAAAAAAATATAAATTTACTTTAGACAGGCGAGACGCCTGTCCTACGGGCAGACTGTGGGAAATTTTTGCGTCTTTAGTATTCGTATTTTTTCCCGCAATTGTTCCCCGTGCCTATACGCTACCCGCTGTACGCTATACGCTAATTAAATACTATCGACTAATCGGTAAATTGGTAAATTAATTTATTGACAAATATAAATTGTAAAGGAGAGACTTTAATGTTTATGCAATATATGAACAGTTTTTGGCAAGCGGTATTAAGTATTTTTAGTCCGGAAAATCTTATTCTGTGGTGGGGAAAATTTATAACAATTATTATAATATTAGTGGTAGCAAAGATAGCTTTATCTGTAATTAATAAACTAATAGAAAAATCTTTAACCCCTTTAGAAAAATCTAAAAATTATCAGAAGAAAATTTCTCGAGCGAATACTCTTATTCCGCTTTTGCAGAGTGTTTCTAAATATGTAATTTATTTTATTACCGGAGTAATAGTATTAAGAGAATTAGGGATAGATACTACCGCGATTATTGCCAGTGCCGGAGTTGTTGGTTTAGCAGTTGGTTTTGGAGCTCAATCTCTAGTGAAAGATGTTATTTCAGGTGTCTTTCTACTTTTTGAAGGGGTGATTTCGGTGGGAGATTCTATTAACGTAGGAGAACATTCTGGAACAGTGGAAGTTATTGGTTTAAGGAATATTCATTTAAGGAAGTTTTCAGGCGAGTTAAGAGTAATCCCTTATGGAGAAATTGCTAGTTTTGGTAATTTTAATAAAGGGTATATGAGAGCCATTGTTGAAGTAGGGGTAGCCTATGAACAAGATGTAGAAAGAGGAATGAAAGCCTTAGAAGAAATTGCCAATAAATGGGCTGAGG
Organism: uncultured Atribacterota bacterium; assembly: GCA_964632105.1. Classification (GTDB taxonomy): domain Bacteria; phylum Atribacterota; class Phoenicimicrobiia; order Phoenicimicrobiales; family Phoenicimicrobiaceae; genus Sediminicultor. Next base: position 30,273 of record CAZWFH010000001.1, on the reverse strand, counting down.
AGAATAAAAATATTGTTTTAGAACCTCCAATTATTCAAGGGGTATTATCTCTCGGTTCTTCAGATGTTATTTTAAGAATAGCAATTAAAGTTAAGCCAATGACTCATTGGGGAGCAGAGAGAGAACTTAAACGAAGAATTAAAGATGCTTTTGATAAAGAAGGAATAGAAATTCCCTTCCCCAGACAGGTAGTCTATCTAAGAAAAGAAGAAGTTAAATAGAGATATTATTTTAAATGCATTTAAAATTTACTTTTAATTCTTTTTTAGAATTTTCCAATAATCACACAAGAACTATTTTATTAGAGTCTCAAAACGAAATTATTTCTATCCCATATCTTGAATATTTTTTTAAATATAAGATAATTTGTTAAAAAAATAATTATTTATTTTAGGGAATATCTGTATAATGAATGTTTATGTGGGAAACCCCACAGTCAATCTCTATATCTGTTTTGAATTCTGAGTCATTATAATTTTGGGAAATGTAGGTGTCATTTCTCTTGATAAAATTATCTAAGTTTTTTATAGCAATTCCCGAATCAATATTCACTGTTGCTCCCACATTTTTAGGTATAGCGATATCGATATTAGATACTCCGGTATCTATAATTATCTTAGAATTATATTGAGGTAAAACCAAGTTAATATTACTTGCTCCACTTTCAATATATAGTTTTTCTACTTTAAAACCTGATAAGTTACAATCTGTATTGATAGCACCTGTTTCAACTGATAGATTATATATTATTTCATTGTTTAATTTTAACTGCCAGTTATTTTTAATATTATTAGATATCACTTTTTTTGTTACCGGCGAATGGTAGATAAGTATGTCGGCCTCTTTTTCGGTATGGGAGAATTTTTCAAAAGGCTCAAATTCTTTATATCGATATTGAGAGATGCATTCATAAAGTAGAGGGGTGGATTCGCCTAGAGCAAGTTTCCCTACATCAAGATTTAATTCAATTGAAGCTCTTTCGATTTTGGGATATTCTTTCGTTTCTAAAGATGTTTCTGTTTCGGGAGTTATTTCGGTTTCCGGAGCCGCTTCGGTTTCTGGGGTTATTTCAACTTCTGGTGCTACTTCAGTTTCAGGAACTTTTTCAGCTTCAATAACTATTTCTCGGCTTAGAGTTTTTACTTCCCTTACCATTTCTCTTTCTAAACCAATTCCCATATAACTTGCTCCCACTCCCAATATAATTGCCAGGAAAACAATTAGTGGTCCCATAAATGAAAGACTCTTTCCTCTGAAGATTAAAGATATACCCCAACTTACCAAAAGCAAAGGCCATAGTTTAATTATATTTGACCAAACAGACCACTCTAATATATTTAAAGTATTGGCTAAAAGGATTATTCCAATAAGCAATAAGGTTAAACCATTAATTATTTTATTCGATTTCATTTTTTCACCTCGAATTTATTTTAATAGTCGTTAGTGAATAGTCGTTAGTAAAAAAACAGTTTATAGTATACGGGTTATCTGTCTCGAGTTTTGCGGGCTTGATAAATCAAGCCCCTACCTCTCTCTGTAAACTTGAAACCAGAAACTTGTAACTCGAAACTTATTAACTGGCAAACTGGTTAACCGGGTAACTGCATAACTAATATCCTATCCGCTCTACTCTATCATACGGTATACTATATACTCGATACTATTTTATTCTTTATTTAGTAAAATTAGACCAAGCATTAGCAATCAAAAGGTCAATTAATCTTTGTTGGTCAGATAAATATTCGGGATTTAGACTTAAGGCAATTTCTCCTTCTCTTACAGCATTTTCGTAATCCTGGCTGCGGTAATAAGATAGTCCTAATTTATAATGTGCTTCTGAGAGGATATAATTTGAATCTGCTAATTGGAGAGCCAGTTCATAATTTTGATAAGCCTTTTGGAGTTCTCCCGCATTATAATGCATGTTGCCTATTTCAATAAAAGCCTGGGCAAAATTATCAAAAGTAAAATCTTTGATGTATAATGGGTAAAATTTTTGGGATAATACTTTTTCCATTATGGCTTGTTCGTATTTTTTACCTTTTAGATTAATAAGTCCTAATCGATAATGGGCTATAGCTATTGACCGTTTATCTTCGGTAAATTGAGTAACTTTATTATAGGCAAATACAGCTTGATCAATGTTTCCCACACTACTATAATAATCACCCAAATTCAAATAACAGGCAGCACTTTCCTGGTAAGCTAAAAAATTGTCCAGGATATAAGGGCTGGGTTTAAGTTTACCCAATTTTATATATGTTTCCGTAGCTTCAATTAGTTGGTCATTATCCTGGTAGAGCTGGGCTAATTCGGAAATAAGCTTGTCATTTTGGGGAATGAGTTCAACAACTTTTTCGTATTCATTTATAGCTAAGTCATATTCGAGTGTTTCTTTGTATATCATTCCCTTTACAAAATAGGCAAAGGCATTATTGGAGTCTTCGATAATAATTTGAGATAGATTGGTAAGAGCTGATTCTTTTTCCCCCATTTTGTACAAAGCATAACTCTGATTTATCCCGGCCAATATATTCGTTTCATCTAAACCCAAAGCTTTTTCGTATTCTTTTTCCGCAGGTTCATATAGGTCTAACGAACAATAAAAGTTTCCCATATTGATGAAAGCAAAGATGTCAGGTTTCATGGTTTTGCCTTCTATGATTTCTTGCAATAATTTTTCTGTTTCACTGCTGGCAAAGACAGTGGTAGTAAAAAGGGCTAATAAAATTATTAAAAAGATTACAAAACTTAATTTCAAATTTTCTCTATACATATCTACCATCCTTTCTTTTTTATTATTTTATAATTTTACGGATAAAATCGAAAAAATCGACTAAAAGAATTTACACTTAATAATTATATATTCAACATTACTTTTAAAATTCCTCTTTTTTTATTAAAATTTTTTTAACTTATTTTTATTATATCATTTTTGAACCGAATTATTTTAATTTTTTAGTTTAAGAATTAAAGACTTTTCTATTTTATATTATATATATTCTATTTTTTAAAGCAAATTCCTCTTTTTTTATTAAAATATTTGTAATTAATTTACCGATTTAAAAAACAGTATCGAGTATTGAGTATATAGTATCGAGTTAAGAAAGGGAAAGAAAATAAATTAATTGACCAATTTACCAATTCACCAATTAAAACCACAATATGCAAGATACAAAAATTTGCCAATTAAAATAGTCGATAGTATTTAATCAGCGTTTAGCGTATAGGATATTAGTTATCCAGTTACCTGGTTAACCAGTTTGCCGGTTAAATTAGTCGTTAGTATAAATACAAGTTTTTAGTTTTTAGTTTATAGTTTTTAGATAAAAAGCAGAATAGTATTTTTCTTTCTCTTCCTCAACGATATATTTGGCACGATACTGTCTTTTAATTTTTTTTCTTTCTCTTTCTTAACTCGATACTATATAATACTTTTTTTGTCTAATGTTGTAATTTTTAAATCATCATATATAATTAAAGAAGGATTTTTGCCTATTCTATCGAATAAGATAATTGTAAAAGACAATTTTCTGATATAAACTTTATTGAGGTAGATAAAAAGTAGAATGGTTTTTTTCTTTCTCTTTCTTGACGATACATTTGGTACTATATTGTTTTTTAATCTCTTTTCTTTCTCTTTCTTTACACGATACACGATACACGTTACTCGATACTATATACTATATATGCAATAGAAATTTATTCTGATTCTTAGTTTTTATTATCTTTGCGAGATACGATTCACGAGATACGAGATACGAATTTTATCTTCTTAACTCGATATTATATACTTAATACAATATATTTAGTGCAATACTGTTTTTTATTTCTTTTCTTTTTCTTTCTTGACTCGATACACGATACTCGATACTCGATACTATATACGAGATACGAATTTTATCTTCTTAACTCGATATTATATACTTAATACAGTATTATTGTTTTTCTTTCTTAACGATACATCTGCTACAATACTGTTTTTTTAATTTCTTTTCTTTTCTTTCTCTTTCTTAACTCGATACTCGATACAAATTTTATTAAAAGGGAGGTGGTAACTGATGAAGATTATCCATCAATTAGCACAAGATATAGTTGATAAAACCATGAGTATTTTGGGGAAAAACATTAATATTATGAACGAAGAAGGAGTAATTATCGGTTCAGGAGATAAAAGTCGTTTAAATCAATTTCATGAAGGGGCAGCTCAGGTAATTAAAGAAGGGAAGAAGTTAGAAATCTATTCCAAAGATATAAATCATTTAGTAGGAGCAAAGCCAGGGATTAATCTCCCCATAGAACATAATAACAAAATTATTGGGGTGGTGGGTATTACCGGTGAGCCAAACGAAGTTAGCCCTTTTGGTGAAGTGATAAAGATGACTGTTGAGATGATGCTAGAGCAGGAATTTTTATTAAAGGAATTACAATTAGAGCAACAAGCTCGAGAAAATTTTATTCAAGATTTAATCTCCGGAAGAATTGGAAATGATTCAGATTTATTTTTAACTCGAGGGCAAATTGTGGGGTATGATATCCTAATTCCCCGAGTAGCCTTAGTTATGGATATTTATCAGTTTGAAAAGACCGCTAAGCAGAGTTTGCAGGTATTCAAAGGGTCGAAAGAAGGAGAAATTCATTTACAAAGATTAAAGAATGATGTATTAAAAACTATTCAAGGGATATTTGTGGATACCCCCCAGGAAATTGTAACTTATACGGGGGGGGATAGATTTGTAGTTCTGAAAACTATTTATCTTAAAGATTCAGATGAAATTCTAAGAAGAAAATTATTTAGAATTGGAAAGAGAATAAAAGATACCATTTCTCAGAAAATGAAATTTAAAGTAACCATCGGAATCGGAGAATATCATGGAGGTATTCAAGGTTTAAATAAATCATTTAAAGAAGCTACCCAGGCATTAGATGTAGGGACTAAATTGGAAGGGGCGGGAGATATTTATCATGTAGACAATCTGGGTGTAGGCAAGCTGTTAGCAGAAATAAGAGAAGAAAGTCAACAAGAATTTATGGGAAAAACTATTTATTCTACAAAAAATAATAAAGAGAAGAAAATAAACGAAACATTATTAGAAACTTTAAAAGCCTTTTTTGATAATAATTTAAGTATTTCAAAAACTGCTCAAGCTATCTATGTACATCGTAATACTTTGCTTTATAGATTAAGAAGGGTTAAAGAGATAACTAGTTTAGACCCAAAAAAGTTTGATGATGCAGTGCAACTGAGGTTAGCTTTAAAAATGAGGATATATCAGGGGAGTAATAAGTTTAAATAATCTTAAATTGTACTAACTACTATAAAATTCGTTCTGCAGAAAAAAAGTGATTTAAAATTTGCAATTTATTTATCACTATGTTAATATGAATAATGTCAACGATGGCATTATTAAAAATTACACACTAAAATTGTATTTAAATGTTGTCGCTGATAAAATATATTAATTTAAGGAGGATAATTGTTATGAAGAGTAGATTGTTTTCGGTAGTATTTATTAGTATTTTGCTGGTGATGGTTTTAGGTACTTTTGCTCTGGCTGCTGACAAAGAGGTGCTTTCATTTTCTTCAAGATTATGGAGCCCTCCTGCGGAACAGGAATTTATCATCGACTATGTAATTAAACCTTTCGAGAAAGAAAACAATTGCATAGTTAATTTTCAAATCCTGGATGATAAAAAGCTATTAGAAAGAGCAGAGCTTCAACTAAAAACTGATCATCCCACCATGGATATTGTTTGTGCCTATGTTGCTAATATGCCTGAGTGGATTGAGAACGGATATATAGAAGATTTAACTTCCAATGTTAAATCATGGAATGACCGGCATTTTAGTCCAACATTTGAATATGGTACAAACTTTGAAGGCAAACAGTATTTTATCCCGGTAGGCGCTGATGTTTATCTTACCATTGCTAATAAGAAAGCCGTAAAATATTTATCCAAAGATGCTGACCTGGATAAGTTAACCTGGGAAGATTTTGCAAAATGGTCAAATGCTATTGCTAAAGGTGAAGGCGAAGGAAAAACTGTGGTAACAGGTATTCCGATGAAATCTCTTGTATACCAATTTGGAGCAATATCCTTATCTTATGGGGCAACTTTCCCGGATATCAATACTCCTGAAGCAATAAAGGCGTGGGAAGTATTGGTTTCAATGAAAGATGACTTTATTCCCGCTGTATTAAACATAGATTCTTGTGTTGCCCCTATGAAAAGGCAAGAAGCATGGTTAAGCTGGATGCATTGTGCCCGTGCCGGCCAGGTCTATAGTTCGAATCCAGCTAATTTTGTAGTAGCTCCAGTACCGGAAGGTCCTGCAGGTATCGGTAGTATTGCAGGAGTCAGTGGATACGGTATTTTGAAAAATGCCCCACATAAAGACTTGGCAATAAAATTCCTTGAATATATTACCAGACCTGATATGCAGGTTAAAATTGCTAAAGGTACCGGTGGGTTTATCCCTCCAGTAGAAGAAGCGCTTAATTATTTAGGTGATGACCCGGAAGATGAAGTAGTTGCAAAGGCTGTTATGGTTCTAAGTAAAGGCAGGGTCTCTGGTGTTCCCGGTGGGGATTTCCAGGATTGGGGAGCAGTTAAGCAAGTATTTGATGATGTCTTTGTTGAAATGGTCTTAAATGGTGATGGAACTGTGAATAAAACCCTTTTAGATGAAGCAAAAGTCAAATTAGATGCTTTGAGGAAGTAGATAAATCAGTTTTAGATATTTTCTCATTTCATAAAAATAATATAACCGAGGAAACATAATTTCCTCGGTTATATTATTTGATAAGTTATATGTGACAGAAATTATAATCCCCCCGTCTAATTTATTGAAAGGAGTGGACACAATTAACCTTTCGAATTTGAAGAAAAATAAAAACTGGACCCCCTATTTGTTAATTGCTCCGACTGTAATTTACTATATCTTCTTCTGGCTTAACCCGGTTATCACCTCTATTTATAGTAGCTTTAAGGGTGTAGATGGAAGTTTTACTTTACAGAACTACATTAATGTTTTCACTACTACTTCTTTTGGGGAAGCATTTGGGAATACTGCTTTTATTGCGGGTATCTCGATTGTGATAGAGTTTTTTTTCGCTTTAGCTCTGGCTTTATTGATTAATAAAAAATTTAAAGGTTCAGCGATTTTCCTATTTATTGCCATGGTCCCCATGGCGATTCCAGCTGTTGGAGCCGCTGCAATATGGAAAACCGGGCTAACCACATATGGTTGGATGAATAGCCTACTTTATTATTTAGGTTTTTTAGAAAAAGGGGAGAAATTATTATTTTTATCCGGATCTAAATTTTCGATTTTGTGGTTAATTATTATTATTGATACCTGGCAGGTAATACCATCGATGATGATAATCTTACTTGCCGGATTACAAAATTTATCTAAAGAAGCTAAGGAAGCAGGATATATTTTCGGAGGAAATGGATTAACAGTTTTAAGACAGATTACCATACCGATGCTTAAACCAACCATTATAACAGCAGTTATCTTGAGATTAATTTCGGCCATTCAAATCTGGCTTATTGTGGTCATACTTTTTGGATTTGACAGAATTCCACTTTTACTGGAAAGGGTAATCTATTATAAAGAGGAATTATCACGCCTCGACAACAGCTATCAAATAGCTTCGACCTATGCGGTCATAACTTCTATAATCGTAACTATAGCGGCAGTAGTCTATTTAAAAGTTTCAGGTGCATTTGATATAAGCAAGAAGGAAGTGGTGTGAAAAAAATGTGGGAAAGTACTGTCTCTAAATTTGCTAAAAAAACTCTTTTTTATATTTTAATAACAGGCATAGGCATAATAATAATTACGCCATTATATTTTCTGGTTTCTTTATCGTTTTTATCCTCAAGAGAAGCCTATCAATATCCTCTCCCGCTGGTACCGGCAATTTCTTCTGAATTTAAATTAGAAAAAGGGGATAAAGGTTATTTACTATCCATTTACGAGAAAGGGGATAGAGAATATCAAACTATGATTGATACCAAGAATATAGAAAAAATGTCAAGATATATGAAATTGCAGTTAAGTGTGGATGTTTCTGTAGAAAAGCTGGAAAATTATATTTCGAAATTAGATCAGCAAAATGAGGTTTATTTTAAAAGCTATAAAGGACTTCTACATAATTATAAAACATTTTTTGCTATAACTCGCGATGCTATCCCCGCCCTAATTAGAAGCCTTCAGGTAGCGGGCCTTACAATTCTTATCTCTTTATCAATCGGAGGAATGGCAGGATATGCTTTTGCCAGATATATTTTTATAGGGAAGAACGCCTTGAAAGTCAGCGTTCTATTTGTAAGGGTTTTTCCGGCTGTTGCCATTGCTATGCCTATGGTTATAATCCTTGCTACAATAGGGTTTTATGATAAACCGATTGGCTTATCACTGGTATATTCGGTAGGAACCATTGCTCTTACCATCTGGATTACTGCGAGTATTTTTTTGGGTATCCCTGTTGAATTAGAAGAAGTAGCACAGATATTTGGAGCAACGAAATTAAGGACTTTTATTAATATTACCATACCACTTGCTTTGCCTGGTTTAGCAGCATGTGCAATGTTTGCCTTTATAGGGGCATGGAACGAAACTGTTTCAGCGATTATTTTAACCCAATTTAATCCTACTTTTGCTGTTGTTGTCTATCAAAGCGTACTTGGTGCTGTCGATCAGGTAAATTTAGCGGCAGCAGGGGGAATCTTAATGGCCATACCGATGGTACTCTTTACCTTATTTATTCGCAAGTATATTAATCAGATGTGGGGTGGAGTTAAAATTTAAAAAAATTACTTATTAAAAGGAGAGAATTATGGCTAATTTAAAATTAAACCATATCACCAAGAGATTTGGTAAAAATATTTTAGCTGTGAAAGATATAAGCCTGGAAGTTCATGATGGAGAATTCCTGGTTTTATTAGGTCCATCGGGATGTGGTAAAACGACAACTTTACGAATGATCGCTGGCCTTGAAGAGGTTACTAAGGGAAGAATTACCATAGATGAAGAGGATATAACAAATTTACCACCCTGGAAGAGGAATATGAGTATGATTTTTCAAAGTTATGCAGTTTGGCCTCATATGACGGTTTATCAAAACATAGCTTATGCCTTAAAATTAAAAAAGATGTCTAAAAAGGAGATTGATAAAATTGTTAAAGAAGTCGCAGAAATGACTGACATATCTATATATCTTGAACGTTACCCGAATCAATTATCGGGTGGCCAAAGACAGCGTGTTGCTGTAGCAAGAGCAGTTGCAGTTAAACCTAGAATCTTTTTAATGGATGAACCTTTATCCAATCTTGATGCTATATTAAGAGTTTATATGCGAACAGAACTTAAGGAAATTCATAAAAAGACAAAGGCAACCACAATTTTTGTAACACATGACCAATCTGAAGCTATGAGCCTGGCTGATAGAATTGTGATTATGAAGGATGGGGAGATTGTTCAGACCGGAACAACTGATGAGGTCTATCACAATTGCAAAAATATGTTTGTAGCTAATTTTATAGGTATGCCTCCTACTAATTTTATAGAGGTCACTATAACCATAAAAGATGGCAAATATAATCTGGTTAATCCTGATTTTAAAATTATCTTAAATGATAAAATAGCTCACCAATTAAAAGATTATAATAATGGAAAAATGATAATCGGTATCAGACCTGAAAATATAATGGTTGCTGACGAAAAGGATGCTATTATGAAAGTAAAGTGTTTATTAGTTGAGCCTCAAGGGTCCCATCAAGTAATTGTTTTTAAGATTAATGGTAAAATAGCAAAATTAGTTATTTCGGGTGAAACAAAAATCAAACCTGAGGACATATTTTTTATTAATTTTAAGCAGGAAAAAATATTATTTTTTAATTATGAAAGTCATGAGGAGATATAGAATTATTATATAAAGGAAGGATAGCATGAATATAGCGTTATGTCATTACCGGGTTGGTGAAACTGATGGGGTTTCCCTGGAGATGGATAAATGGAAAAAAGTTTTAGAAAATATGGGACATAAAGTATATTTTATTGCCGGCAGTACAGGGACATCTGATGGTTATATTATACCGGAAATGAATTATAGGTTTAAAGAGGATTTGAAAATTGAAAGAAATGCCTATTTAAAATTAGAAGACTATCAGGATGAGGACGAATTAATAGAAGCCATAAGAAGGCAAACTTTGAAAATTGAAGAAAATTTGAAAAAAATCTTAATAGAAAATAAGATAGATTTAATTATTCCCAATAATATTTTATCAATCGGCAGAAGCATCCCTACTGCTATGGCGTTCACTAACGTCATTAAGGAATTGGGTATTAGATGTATCGGACATCATCATGATTTTTACTGGGAAAGGAAAAATTTTTCTCATCCAACATGCAATTTCGTTCGCAAAGCTCTGGAGGAATACTATCCCCCAAAAGATGATTTGATTTCACATGTAGTAATTAATAGTATTGTCCAAAAGGAATTAAAAGCGAGAAGAGGTTTGGATTCTGTTATTATACCTAATGTATTTGATTTTAATGAGAAGTTATGGGAAACTGATAATTACAATAAAGATTTTAGAGAAAAATTAGGCATTAAAGATAATGATATTCTTATGCTGCAGGCAACTAGGGTAACTAATAGAAAAGCAATTGAACTGGCTATAGATGTGGTTGAGGAAATGCAGAAAAAAGAAAATAGGAAGAAACTCGAAGAAGCAAAATTATATAATGGGCAAAGTTTTGAAGAGAATAGCAGGATCGTACTCGTTTTAGCGGGGATGATAGAGACTGCAGATGATTATGTTGAAAGGCTTAAAACCAGGGCCAAAGAAAGCAATGTAGAATTGCTGTTTGTCAATAGTCTGGTTGAACATTCAAGATGTACAAAAAACAATAACAAGATATATTCCTTATGGGATACGTATGTTTTTGCAGATATAGTAACCTATCCGAGCATTCAGGAGGGATGGGGAAATCAGTTTTTAGAAGATTTATTTGCTAAAAAACCGATGTTAGTATTTGAATACAATGTTTACAAAGAAGATATCAAAGGAAAAGGATTTAAAGTCATTTCTTTAGGAGACAAATACGAGCTTGATAAATACGGCCTGGCAAAGGTAAGTGAAGGAGTAATAAAGCGTGCTGCTGGAGAATGTATAAAATTACTTATAGATAAATATTACAGAGGAAAGATAGTTGAAAAAAATTTCCAATTAGGAAGGAAATTTTTTTCCCATGAAAGCTTAGAAGAAAAATTAAAAATGATTGTATAATGATTTTATGGGGGTGATTTGAAATAAAGGAATATACTGTTAAAGACATCGCAAAAATCGCCAACGTTTCCCCACGGACGGTTTCCAGAGTTGTAAATGAAGAAAAAAAAGTAAAGAAAGAAACAAGAGATAAAATATTAAAAATCATTAAATCAACCGGGTACCAGGTTAATCTTATTGCCAGATCACTTAGAAAAAAAACAACCGGGATTTTGATGGTCTTTGTAGAAAAAAATGCGGCAAATTATATAGGAAATTTCCATAATGTTTTTATCCGGTTTTTAGATAGTGAAGCCAATAGATTAGGGTATAAATTAATAGTTTCAAAGTCTTCAGCTTCCAAAGTTGAAGAAAATAAACATGATGGTTTTTATTTGCTTAAAAATGGCTTTGCAGACGGTGCTATAATTTTTGATACTCGGGAAATTGATCGCCGGATTGACTATCTTGTGGAAAGGGATATTCCTTTTGTTATTGTCGGTAGGGATAATGTCTATGAATCTACTTCTTTTGTTAACCTTGATAATGTTAAAGCAGGTTATTTGGGAGCTGAGCATCTTATCAAAAGAGGGAATAAGTCTATTCGATTTTTTTTGGGGGATGAAAATTTTACGGTAAACCAGGATAGAGCAAAAGGATTTATTCAAGCTTTTAATGATTATCATATCAAGAGTGAATTAAGGCATATTGATTATGGAATTATGAACCCCAAATTTGCTTATGAAAAAATGAAGAATATTTTAGAAGAAGAAGTTCCTGATGCCCTTTTTGTCTCCGGTGATCAGAGGGCAATAGGAGTTTATCATGCTATTCAGGAAAAAGGACTAAAAATACCCCGGGATATTGCAATTCTTGGAATTGATAATATTCCATTATCAGAGTACTATTATCCAGCCTTGACAACAATTAGCCAGTCTGTAAAAAAGATGGCAGAAGGGGCAATAAAAATTTTGAATCAACATTTGAAAAATCCTGAGAACTATACACACCAAAGAATTATTTTTCAGCCAAAATTAATTATCAGAAATTCTACTTAGAACGATAGGACCTTATTAAATAATCTGCTATTATTTTTGAAAAACCATATCGGAGAAGTGTTATAATATGCCAGTATCTAAAGTAGGTCGAGGAACAATAATAAACAAACTGGGGTTCCTTTATGGTAAGGATAGAGCTCAAAATATATATAAAAAAATTAAAGAATTAATCGATAGGTATCAGAAGAATAGTACCAGCAAAATTACAAAAGCTGGTTATTTAAATGAAAAAGACGTTGTCTTAATTACCTATGGAGATAATATTCAAACAACCAACAAAAACCCCCTTCAATCCTTATTTAAATTTGCAGATGAATATCTTGATCAGGCAATAAATATTATTCATATACTACCATTTTATCCTTACTCTTCTGATGATGGATTTTCGGTTATAGATTATAAAAAAGTTAATCCAGATTTAGGAGATTGGAAAGACATTGAGGATATAGGTCAAAAATTCAATTTGATGTTTGACCTGGTAGCCAATCATATTTCCTCTGAAAGCATATGGTTTAAAGAATATCTAAAAGGTAACCCCAAATATGATGACTATTTTATTAGTGTTGATAAAGATGCTGATCTATCTTCAGTTACAAGGGCAAGAACCCATCCGTTATTAACAAAATTTAAAAGAAAAGGGGAAGAAATTTATCTCTGGACGACTTATAGTCCGGACCAGATAGACATTAATCTCGCAAATGAAAATGTACTACTAGAGATCATCGATGTAATATTATTTTATGCCAGTAAAAGGGCCGGAGTTATACGCCTGGATGCAATCGGCCATATCTGGAAAATATTAGGGACAAGTTGTATTAACTTAAAAGAAACGCACTATATAATTCAATTAATTAGGGCTATTCTTAATGAAGTTTATCCTGATACACTATTGCTTACACAGACAAATGTACCGCACAAAGAGAATATTAGTTATTTTGGCAATGGCTACAATGAAGTCCAATTGGTATATCAATTTGCCCTCCCCTTATTAGTATTACATACCTTCTGTACTGGTGATGCCTCCCACCTTCTTGAATGGGCATCCCGCATTGAGAATATTTCTGATAAAACGGCTTTCTTTAATGTGCTTGCTACCCATGACGGTCTGGGGGTTGTTCCGGTTAAAGCTATTTTAACAGACAAAGAAATAAGAGATATTGCAGATAATATAAAAGAAAGAGGTGGATTTGTATCTTATAAAACTGCAAAAAATGGGGTTGAAGAACCATACGAAATGAATTCTACTTATTATAGCGCTATTGCCGATTCTAAAAATAGTGAAAAATTAAATATAAAAAAATTTATCGCTTCGCAAGCAATAATATTATCTTTATTAGGTATTCCGGGAATCTATATCCATAGCCTGTTCGGAACGGAAAATTATCTGGAAGGAGTAGAGAAAACAGGTCAGAGAAGAACTATTAATCGAAGAAAATTTCAATATGATAAATTAAAAGAGAATTTAGCAAATTCGGATTCCAGAAAACATAAAATATTTACAGAGTTCATGAAATTAATTAATAAAAGAAAATATGAAAAAGCCTTTCATCCCAATGGAAAACAAGAAGTATTATTTTTGAAGAGAGGAATATTTTCTTTATTACGGACTTCTCCGGATGGCAAGGAAAAAATAATAAGCTTACATAATGTCACAGACAATATACAGAAATGTTGTTTTGTAAAAAATCAGTACGGGTTAAATAAAAAAGAATATTTTGATATAATCTCTGAGAAAGTAATAGATACAGAAAAAATATCTCTAAAACCATATCAAATTATATGGTTAAAGATTTATTGAATTATAATTTGCAATTTATATTAGTAGTATGTTAATATAGAAAATAAATAGTTGTTTTTTAAGATAAATTGGAAACGTTTCCAAGTAACAACTTTGATAAAATTATACTTTGTGGCATCGGAATTTTAAAAAATCTTGATGATTAAGGGAATTTTTCTACAATTTATAATCAATGAAAAAATAGTAAGTTTGAAAGGAGTGATAAACATCGGAAGGATAAAGATTAAAGAGGTAGCAAAAAAGGCTGGAGTTGGGATAGGAACAGTATCCAGGGTTTTAAATAAAAGAGAGCATGTAAGTTCCGCAACCAAGGCGAGAGTAATTGAAGTTATTAAAGAATTAGGTTATCAACCTCATGCTATAGCCAGGAGTCTTTCTTCTAAAAAAACAAATACAATAACAGTATATTTATTACATGATTTTACAGGTTTTAGAACGAATGTGGTTAGAGGCATTCAAACTGAGTTAAGAAAATTTAACTTTGACATGATATTAAACTGGTTAGACAATGCGGAAGAAGTGAAAACACTTATTAAAAGAATTCAAAATTTCTCTATTCGGAGCAAAACTGATGGATGTGTAATTATCAGTTTATTACCGGAATCTAAATTAAAACCTGATTTAATTCCCAAAAATTATCCCATTGTATTAATCGATTCACAAAGAGATAATTTATCCTCTGTTTATATTGATAATGTTTCTGCAGCTTATAACGCGGTTAATTATCTTTTTCAACAAGGCCATAGATCTATTGGTTATATTATGGGGGTTCAATCCACTACCTCAGGTTATGAAAGATTATTAGGTGTTAAAAAGTTTTACCAAGACAAAGGAATTGCATTAGATAATAAATTTATTTCTATAGATCATTTTACCTTTAAAGCCGGAAATAAAGCAATGAAAAGATTTTTATTACAAGAAGATACTAATTCATTAACAGCAATCTTTGCAGCAAGTGATTATCAAGCTGCAGGGGCAGAAAAAGCTTTAGAAGAAGCTGGTTTAAAAGTACCAAATGATGTTTCATTAATAGGTTTTGATGATAACCCCTTATCTGAGTATCTTGATTTAACTACATTTTCACAACCTATATATGATATGGGTGTTTTAGGAGCGAATATAATATTAAGAGAATTAGGTTATTTAGAAGAATTTCCAAAGATGAAATTTGATTTTAATACGAAGGTTGAAAACAAAAATGATAAGGTGCACATAGCATTAATCCCTAAAATGATATTTAGGAAGAGCGTTAAAAAATTAGGTTAATATAGGAGAATATTAATATAAAAGAATTTGAGAAGAGGAGGGAAAATATAAATTATATAGAAAAAAGATTTTAACAGTAAATACAAAAGTAAAATTACATTATTAGAAGTAGTATTGAGGAAGTATGAATCAAACAAAAGGGGGAAAGGAGGCGATGAAACGAATTCTGAATCTATTTAAATTTGCTAATTTTCATCTTGAGTAAAAAAAATTTACATTGGATTAACACCTATCAGGTTCTGATTATTCCTCATGCACTGGGAGCATTCGGTGGGGCTTTCAGTGTATTTTATTGAAACAGTTTTTCCTTACCATACCTAAGGAATTAGAAGAGGCAGCTATTATAGATGGAGCAAGTCCTTTTAGAATATTTTGGAGTATAATGTTACCATTGGTAAAGCCAGCACTGGCAGCGATGGCTATATTTACCTTTGGTTCTGCCTGGAATGATTTTACTTACCCGCTTATTGTAATAAACACGGATAATATGAAAGTCCTTGCTCTTGGTATTGCTGGTTTTAAGGGTTTCCGAGAAGGACTAACCCAATGGCCATTAATGATGGCAGCCTCAGCGATGTCCATTTTACCAATAGTAATAGTCTTTGTATTAGCACAAAAATATTTCATCGAAGGGGTAAAAACAGCGGGGTTGAAAGGATAATAAATAAGTATGGATCAGTTAAATTTATCAGAATTCATGAATAAAAAGTCAGATTATGATCGAACCCAGGAATTACGTGAAAAAATAAAAAAATTATTTAAAAACTCTGCACTAAGGAATAGTTTAGGGATAGAGTTAAAAGGTGGAATTCTTTGGGGAAAAGAAGTTGAGTTAGGAGAAAATGTCCAGGTAGAGAAAGGTGCGGCAATATTAGGAAAGACGAAGATTTTAAAAGGGAAAATAGAAAGAAGCGCTATAATAATTGATTGCATAATACAGGAAATTGAAGCAAAATCAAAAAGTATACTTTTTTTGGTAGAACAATTAGATGAAGAAAAAGTAAAAACCGAAAAAGAACAATTTCTAACAGATTTGATAATTTTAGATAAAGGAATAATTAGAAAAGTTAGAGTATGTTCGAGCGTAGGTGAAATAATCAAGAATAAAATATTTAATATTGATGGCAGAGAAATAACCTTTAATAAATTATTAGAGTTTTCAAATTTTGAGGTTTTTTATATAAGTGGATCAAGTTATCAGTTTCGTAAGAAACTATTTGATCAACCACTGAATATTCTTTTTGAAAAAGTTGGAATTTTAAAGAGGTATGAAGGAAATCCTATTTTAAAACCGATTCCAGAGAATTATTGGGAAGCAAAGTTAGTTTATAATCCTGCTGCAATTCGGATAGATGGTGTAACTTATATTATATATCGGACTTTAGGAAATGATAATATCTCTCGTTTAGGTCTTGCCTGGAGTAGAGATGGTATTAATATAGATGGAAGGTTAAGTTATCCTATCTTTACACCAGATACTGAATATGAACTTGATGAAACAGAGGTATTGAAAAATCGAGATCGAGAGAAAGGAGGGTGTGAAGACCCAAGATTAACCTTAATTGACGATAGGATTTATATGACTTATAGTGCCTATAGTAATGTACTTCAGATAGCAATGGCATCGATTAAGATTCAAGATTTTATTAAAATACCTAATACTCCAAAATCAGAAATTAAGAAAAAATGGATAAAATATGGTCCCTTGTTCTCTAATGTATACGATCGAAATGCAGTGTTATTCCCTGAAAAAATAGATGGAAAATATGTATTATTAAGAAGGCCAATACGGGGAAAAATACGAAATATCGCCATTAGTTTTTCCGAAACTCTGGAACCACCCTGGAAAAACAATTTTGTAGAAATTATTAAAACCCGGCCCAGAATGTGGGATTCTGAACGGGTAGGGGCCGGGGCACAGGTTTTAAAGAGTAGATATGGATGGCTATTGATTTATCATGGAGTTGGAATTAATAAAGGAAGAAGGAGTTATATGATAGGTGCAGCATTATTAGATTTGAATGATCCGACAAAAGTAATATACCGTTCTCCTGAGCCAATATTTGTTCCGGAAAAGAATTATGAATTTTATGGCTGGGCTCCTAATGTAGTATTTACTAATGGAATTGTCCCTAAAAATAAAAATTCAGATCAAATAATTAATGATACTGATGAACTTATGATGTATTATGGCGGAGGAGATCAAGTAATAGGGGTAGCCTCTGCAAGATTATGTGACATTATTCCTTTAAAAGAACTCTAAATATATAAGAAAATTTTGATAAATTAAAAAATGTTACGGTTAATAAATATATATTTATTGGAGGATTTAGAATGCAGAAAGTAACTGTAGTTATACCGACTTATTGGACCTGGCCTACCGATATTAAGAGTAAGAGGGAGAGTTTCATTTTCGATCATCCAACTCCCCTTGATTTAGATGGAACATTAGCCAGAACATTGGAAAGTTTTAGGAAGATAAATTATCCTAATTTTAATATTTTGGTAATAACAGCTTCCACAAATGTGGAGATTGCGGAAAAAGTAGAGAAAAGAGTTCAGGGAATCATTGATAAGTTTAAGAATAAATTTGGGATAAAACATTTTTCCTATAGTAAATTAAAGATATTGAGAGAAAGATTATTTGAACTTGGGCATTACAAGATTTTACAAGAGATTAACCTGGAAAATTATAATAATATAAGAAACTTACAATTGATTGTGTCTTATATTAATAATAGTGATGTGGTTGTTGGCATTGATGATGATGAAGTAATTAATGATAGTAATTATTTATATAAAGCAGCTGAATATGTGGGGAAAGAATACAAAGGAGATTTTATAGCAGGAGTAGCTGGCTACTATTTAGATAGAGAAGGGAATCATAGATTAAAAGTTGAGGGACAAGAGAAATTAGAAAATCTCTTTGACAAAAAATCTTACATTATGGATTTAACCTATGATAGATTAGACCATACAGAGGGGCGTTTGGTTAAAACCCCTGTAGTCTTTGGTGGAAATATGGTATTTCCCCGCACAACTATAGAAAGAATATCTTTTGACCCCTACAATACCAGAGGAGAAGATATTGATTATTTAATAAATGCAAAAATGGAAGGGCTTAATTTCTTTTTAGATAAAGAATTAAATATAACTCATTTGCAACCTGATTATAAAAATACCCATAATGGAGCTAATATTTCCCAACTAAAACAAGATATCTTGCGATTTATTTATGAAAAAGAAAAAATTGAGCAAGTAAAAAAATATAATAATTTAAATAATATAGATATTGAGGAATTAATGCCATATCCGGGTAGTTTTTTCGAGGGTAAAGTTTTTTCTGATTCAGAGGAGAAACTTGCAAAGGTCTTATCTGATAAAAACATAGCTGAAACAGAACCTGAAAAGGAAGCCCGAGAGTTTATTAATTATGCCAAAGAAAGGGCAAAAAAGTTAGTTCCAGAATATTTTAAAATTCGCTTATTATGGAAAGATATGATAAAAGATATCAAAAATGATCAAAAATTGAGAGAGGTAGTTATATGATAAAACTAAAAAGACTATCAAAACAACCTATCTTATTACCAAAAAAAGAGCATCCCTGGGAAGCAACCGCAGTATTTAACTGTGCCGCAATATATGACAATGGTTTGGTACATATGATCTACCGAGCTACCGATATTGCCCCCAATGGTAAAGAAGGACCCTATATTAATCGCTTGGGCTATGCAGTAAGTAAAGACGGGATTCACTTCAACCGCTTAGAACAACCAATTTTACCCAATGATGTAGAACAGGAGGCTCGGGGTCCCGAAGACCCCCGAATAATTAAAATAGGTGATATATTTTATATGATGTATACCGGATATAGGGGTAGATTCCCGGAAGACTTCAGAATTTGTCTGGCAACTTCCAAAAACCTTATCCACTGGGAAAGACAGGGAATAGTCCTTGATGAACCCAATAAAGATGCTTCCCTGTTCCCCGAGAAGATTAAAGGCAAGTATGTGATGTTTCACCGAAGGGAACCGGATATCTGGATAGCCTATTCTGATGATTTAGAGACCTGGTATGATCATAAGATTATAATGAAGCCCATACCTGATTCAGATTGGGAATATAATAAAATTGGAATAGCCGGTCCTCCCATCAAAACAGAGCAGGGTTGGTTTTTAATATACCACGGCACAAGCAAGGAAAAAGGTTACTGCCTGGGGGCAGCATTACTCGATTTAGATGACCCTTCAAAGGTTCTGGCCAGACAGATTCAGCCAATCTTGGAACCCGAACTCGATTGGGAAATAAATGGATATATCCCCAAAGTGGTATTTAGCTGTGGTCAGGTAGAGATTGGTGACAGAATCCTGGTCTATTATGGCGGAGCAGATACGGTAATCGGGGTTGCTGAATTTAACAAGAAATATATAAAATTCGATTAAAACTGTGACTGTAATTATTTAGAAAAGAGAGATTAGATTATTAACTATCAGTATATAAATCATATTATCTATTCGCTAAATTTTTAAAATTATTTCTAAGACTCAAGGGATTTATCTTAATTTATATTATGATTTGAAATATAGTTATAAGGTAGTTACATATTGGCAAATTTGATGACAAAATAAAAAAAGGGTAAGCTAAAGAAAAGACGCTAATTTTTTTATAGCTTACCCTGATTTTATTGCATTTTTATTTCTATTCAATTTTTCCCAACTCTATCTTCATTCCGGAGAGTTCTTTCTGCACTTCCGAAAAGCGCAACGAATAGTATTCTCGATTTTGCTGGTTTAAGCTAGTGATTGTATTATGTATCTCTTTAGTATTTTCTAATATTTGACGATAACCATCTTTCTGGGCAGTTACTATCTCCTGCATAAATCTATCGATGCGAAAGATTAAGAGTATCGATAAGGCGATAGGGAAGCCCTGATTAGCGATCACTTCAGACAATGTTTTAACATCCATTACTTCACTCCTTTCTCAAAAAGTTGCCCAAAGGTGCCAGGCACCTTTGGGCAACTTTTTATTCCCTCCAGCGGGTGCGTTCGGTAGGCCGCACATCCAGATGCAGGAAGTTCTTCTTCTCATAAAACCCGATTCCAGTAAAATCTATATTCTCACATATCTCCAAAAGGGTAATCAGATTGATATCTTTTACTTTAATATCTGCTGCCAGTCCGATACAGTGGTAGCTGTTTGTTACCCCTCCAATTTGATGGTTATATCTCGAGCAGCGATATCCGGAAGTGATGTGAATCGGTTTTTCAATTATCTTTCTTAGTTTTTCTAATTTTTCTAAGAGAAGGGGACGTAACATTATTCTCTTACAGTAGGGACAGGCAAATTCAGATAAGTTGAAGTGTGGAGCGATGTTTATATTGTTTATACTATTTAACATTTGCATGGAACAAACTCCTTTCAGTCGTTAGTTAATTGACCAATTCACTAATTTACCGATTGACCAATTAAAATACAAGATATGAGTTGCAAGGAGTGAGTGTAGCACCACAGCGTGCCGTGGTGAAAAAGAAAACACGGCACGCCGTGTCTCTACAAAATCCTCCTCACGAGAGGTTATTTAATCAACAGTGACTGCTGGATAGGGCCTTTATCTTTTATTAATTTCTTCTTCAACAGGACATCATAGGTCTGCCGATTGATCCTGTCCACATTGGCCTTCATCATCATATTTACTGTTTTCTCCTCGCTCTTTCTTAAACTGATATTCTTATCAGCCAGTATCTCTATTAAATTCTTCCAGGCTATATCCCATTTCTGATTACTATTTCCTATCCCCAGCTCTTCTTCAGCCCAGAGCATGGCAGCAAGAATAGCCTCTTTAATGGTACTTGCTCTGTCTTCTCCTAATTTGTTCTTTAGAAAACTGTAAAAGATAGAGACGAGAGATAATAGTAGGGCATTGAGTAGATACTTACTTAATATTGCTTCTAACATGGATTTCCTCCTTTCACTCGTTTGTTAATTTACCGATTGACCAATTAGAAATACAGGTTGCATGTTGCAAGTGGTAGGGGCGTATCGCTATACGCCCCTACAAACTAAAAACTATAAACAAAAAACTGGAAATAATGGTTAACCATTATTTCCTACACATCCATAACATCAGTAGACTTATAATCAAGGATTCTTGCATTTACTTTGGCTACTAAGTCATTACCATCATTATGGAAGATGTTCTTGGCGATGATAGTATCCATCACTCCTTCAACAGCGACATCTTGTGCCGCAAAGTCAGCATAGTCTCCATCATCTACGTTCTTGGGATTATTCAAGGTTAGATTTATGGTTTTAGCTGCACTATCTCTAAACTGCATATACAGTCTCTTATAACTGGTTACTTCTCCTAATTCGCTGGCCATCTTATTTTTTTCACCTCCTTCTTAGCAATTAACCTGTAGGTTAATTGCGTAATATGTGACAGGTAATGAGTATACAATTACTTAAATAATTAGGCTTATCACTCATTACTTATTACTCATCACAGTTTTTAGCATAGCTAAAAACTTCCTCTACTTAGTAAGAGCAAAAAAGAGGTGATTTTACAGGGTAGTTTTAAAAAAAATTAAAAATATTTTAATTTTTTTATTCCTTTTTTACGACTTTCGTTTACCGATTGCTGGCAAACACCATAAATCTTTGCTATCTCTTTATCCTTATATCCCTCAAGATAATACAAATTGATAATTTTTCTTTCTCTTTTAGTCAAAAGATTATAATTTTCTTCTAAATTATTGTTTAGTAAGATATTTTCTAATCTACTCAAAAGCATTATCCTCCTTCTGATATTTGGTAGGGGCGTATGGCAATACGCCCCTACAAGTCTCAATCACCTATTTTTAGGCCACTGGATATTTCTATCTGTTGTTTAAGATATTCCCGATAATAGACCCACAATCCCCAGTCGATTCTCTTTTTCATATAACCGGCAAAGGTAGTAGGAGGTTTTTCTTTATAATGGTAAACAGCCAGGATAAAGAGCAGGGCGGCCTGCTGAAAAACATCCTCATATTCTAAACCGTATAGAGAATACTTCCTGGCTCTTGATTTCAACAGAGGTTTAAATTGGTTGAACAGTTCCTCCATTGCTTTTACGTTTCTTTGTTTGGCTTTAGCGATTAATTCTTTTAATTCGGACATGTATTTTTCTCCTTTATCAAAATAGTTTTTAGTTACAAGATACGAAATGTAGCACCACGGCGTGCCGTGGTGAAGAAGAAGACACGGCACGCCGTGTCTCTACAAATTCTTGTGCATTAATTCATTGCCATTAATTCTTGTCTTAGAAGTTTAAACCGTCTTATTACTTCTTCACTGGAGAGGATTTTTTTATTATCTCCAGAGTTTATCTTTGTTTCTGTAGGGGACGGATTTATCTGTCCCGATTCGTTGAGGGCACGATGCATCGTGCCCCTACATTTGAGATCCTCGCTTCCTCCTACAGGTTCTTCATCAAATCCTTCCTGTTCCAAATCCTGATAATCATTCTTAAGTGCTGCCATCAGCCAGCCGGCGGGACTTTGGATATTCCTCTTGATAAGAAGCAGGTCTATTTTCTCTTCGATCTTTTCAGCAGGATAGTTTTAAAGCAATTTCTCAATTAAGCTTTCTTCAATATCTAAGTTAATCAACTGTTCTCTAATTGCCAGTATCTTTTCTTCTCCTTTCTCTTTTAATTTTTTAAAATTAACAACAACATTTTCTCCATTTGTTGTTGTTGATTTGGTAATGTTAAGATTAGTACTGTTAGGGTGCAAATTTTGGACCTGGTCAAGTGCAATTTTTGGACTTCCCGTGTCCATTTTTTGGACCTGGCCGGGTCCATTTTTTGGACTCCTTATAGGAGTAACCTTATAGAGGTTAGACCGATAATTTCCCTGAGCAGTTCTTCTTCCTGTGATCTTTTTAATCAGGCCATACTCAAGGAGAGTTTTTTGATAACTGATCAGACTATTTTTGGACATATTTAGACTATCGCCTAAAGTGGACAGTGCAGGCCAGGCTATATCTTTTTCTTTATGACAATAGGTAAGCAGTTGGATATAGAGTAAAACCGGACCTTTACCCATTACCCTTATCCATTCTGCTAAAAAATTATTTGGCATAATGATATAACCTTCTTTGGATGATTTGGTTTGTCTATTTAATTTTTCTTTTTGCATAGATTTTCTCCTTCGTAGAAAATAGTCATTATCGGTTGGCCAACCACTATAATTACATCATAAAAAATTTTTCCTGTATCGAGTTTTCTCCTTGTTTTCTACTGAATTTCAAATGAATTTCAACCGAATTTCTACCGATGAAATATCTATGAATAAAATGGTTTTACTTTGGAAAATAAAATATTTGATTTTATGATATAATTAATAAAAAAGTGTTATCTTGTTATAATAAGAGGAGGAAAATGGAAAAATTACATTTACCCATAATTATTGAACTTGATGAGGATGGTTATTATATTGTAAGTTGTCCTTTATTTAAAGGCTGTCATACTTATGGCGGAACTATTGATGAGGCTTTAGAAAACATAAAAGAAGTTATTCAGATGTGTCTTGAAGAAACTGATGTAGAAGAAATTAATAAATTTATAGGATTTAGAGAATTGGAAATAGTTAAAAATGCATAAATTGCCCACAATTAAAGGCAGGGAATTTATAAAATTTTTGCAATCTTTGGGTTTTAAAATTGTTAGAACGAAGGGCTCCCATGTAAGATTAAGAACTGAAGACCAAAAAAGAGTGACTACTATCCCCGTTCATAAAAATAAAGATATACCTAAAGGGCTTTTGCGTACAATAATCAGAGAAGATTTAGAGATAAGCTTAGAAGAGTTTTGTAAACTATATTCAAAATATAAAGAAAAAAAATAAAAAATATGGATTGAGAAATTAAACTTTTAAATTAACTTTAATTCTCTTTCTTTAATGTCTAACATCAAACCTCTGCCGGGGATTGCTTTAAAAATATTTTCAATCTTCTTTATGCTATCTTCTTTTTTATCCATTATTTTTGAAATATCTTTTCTAATTTTACACATATGATAATTTATCCGGGTGTAAATTGCATCCTCTTCAC
The DNA here is from genome assembly GCA_964632105.1 of uncultured Atribacterota bacterium. Classification (GTDB taxonomy): domain Bacteria; phylum Atribacterota; class Phoenicimicrobiia; order Phoenicimicrobiales; family Phoenicimicrobiaceae; genus Sediminicultor. Next base: position 5,772 of record CAZWFH010000001.1, on the reverse strand, counting down.
CCTTCCACAAGTCCTTTAAAATGTCCTCATAACTAACTACCTTTTCTCTATGTTGAGCCAGAAGATAGAGCAAGGAAAATCCTGTAGGAGTTAGTTTAACTTCTTTTCTTAAAAAGATGATTCTATCCGGGCGGTGGATATCAATTTGCAAAATAGTCGTCAGTTGTTGGTCGTTAGTATTTAGTATGTGTAGGTCAGAGCTGTAAGTTTCAGGTTGCAAGGTGCAAGGTGCAGGAGGAATGTTTTCCTTTTGGGGGATAAGCCCGCTGTTACCTGGATAAACATAAATGGCATTCACGACGCTGAAATCATGGGAAAAATCGGAGAATATGTAGGTTTGCACCCTCTTCTATTAGAAGACATTATGAATACTGATCAACGTCCCAAAATAGAAGATTTTGGAGATTATATCTTTATTATCTTGAAAATGATTTATTATAATGAAAAAAAGAGTGAAATAGAGATCGAGCAAGTTAGCTTAATTCTTGGTTTAAATTTCGTTATTTCTTTTCAAGAGAGAGAAGGTGACGTTTTCAATTCTATCAGAGAGAGAATTAGAAGAGGAAAGGGAAGAATGAGAAAATCAGGAGCTGATTATCTTGCATATACCTTGAATAGATGCCATAGTTGATAACTATTTTGTAATCTTAGAAGGAACTGGTGAAAAGATTGAGGAAATGGAGGAAAAATTAGTAGCTAATCCTACACCAAATACCTTACAAGGAATTCACAACTTAAAAAGAGACATGATATTTTTACGTAAATCAGTTTGGCCTTTAAGAGAAATAATAAGCGGCTTAGAAAGAACAGAATCATCGCTTATTGAAGAATCTACCGGTATATATCTAAGGGATGTTTACGACCATAGCATTCAGGTAATTGATACAATAGAAACATTCCGAGATATGATTTCTGGGATGCTTGATATTTATCTTTCAAGTATTAGCAATAAAATGAATGAAGTGATGAAAGTATTAACCATAATAGCTACTATATTTATTCCTTTAACTTTTATTGCTGGCATTTATGGAATGAACTTCTATATTCCAGAACTTCAATTTTGTTGGGGATATTTTGCTGCTTTGTTTATAATGGCAGTCGTAAGTATTATAATGCTAATTTTTTTCAGGAAGAAAAAATGGTTGTAGGAGTTGTAGAAAGAGAAGAAAAAGAAAATTTCTTTATTTTATCTAATTTAATTTATGCATATTTTTTTGAATAATAGGCAAAAAAATTAAAGTACTTTTATATCCTTTTGTCACAGCTTCTATTTGATTTTAGTGGAATATAGGATAAATGATTCATAATCTTTATTTGGTGATTAAAGTTTATAATAAAAAGTGCTATTATTATGATTTAATATTCTATATATTTTATTTCTTCCCTTATCTTATTTCTTCTTTGGTTAGTTCAGCAATTTTCTTTTTCTGACGTGCAATTAGTCGCATTCTTTTTATTCTTGATATAGTAGTTACTAAAAAGCTGGTTAATATTCCGGCAATAAAGGTAATAATTAAAATGAATGTAAGGGAGCTTTTTACTTCCCAATTAAGAAAATAAACCATAAGGGGAAAGGGATTTTGAAAGGAAAAAATGACAATAGAAATAGAAATTATCGCCGCTAAAACTAAATAAATTTGCATAATTAACCTCCTTATTATAAAAAATATAATTAAATTTCTTCGATATGCCAAACTGTAATGATAAATACTTGAATAAGGGGATGCGGGGTCAGGCTTCACAAGTTCACAAAATATAAAAAAATATAATTGGGAATAAATAGGGAAGGTGTACCAAGTCAATAATTCGGTATCTTTAAGCGGAAAACCTATAGGATCTGAGGAGTTTCTTGCCCGGATGGTTGAGGCTTTAGATATTATTTTCGATAGACGTCCCAAAGGAAGACTTCGTAAAATGGAAAGCTAAACCATAGAAAAAATAGGATGTGTTGTTATTTAAAAAGAATGAAATGTATCTGTCAAGAATAAAGATTTGACCCCCGTAAATTTAGTGATAGAGTGCCAAAGGGAAGATGGGTGATAAGAGTGGCAGGGAAACTAAGAATACATTATAAGGATTTCATTCGAGTTTTTTACTCACCTAAATCTCTTTATATGGAAATATCTAAGGGACGAAAGAGCAGTAGTTGGCTTTGTGTACTGGTCTACTGCCTGATCTATGTGATGGGATCACTCTGGTTGTACTTTAGAGGTTTTATTCAATTTGTGAAACCCTGGATCAAGTTACCGGAAGATGTTTACTACCTGGTACAGGCTTTCTACCTCCTACCCCTGGTATTCCTGATGTGGATCTTAGGTACAGGTGTACTTCATATTTTATGTAAGCAGTTCGGTGGAAACGGTAGATTCGAAGCTTTACTCATCATGACCGGTTACTCACTATGGGCTCCCTGGTATCCACTAATCGTCGTAGACTGTATTCATTCGACTCCGGAATGGTTTTATAATACAGTTCTGGTACTTTGTATTGTTTTCATATTAATAGGGACTACGGTAGCTGCCATGGTTGAGGAGAAGATCAATTTAATAGTAGCGTTTATTTCCTCGGTAATCTCTCTATCTTCAATAGGACTGATATTGTTTACATATATACGTTGAAAAAGAAGGATTCAGAAGAACTTTTATCTACGATCCCTGTCCAAATCATAAATAATCTTTTCCAGGTACCATTCTTCTGGGTGGTTTGGATGGCTTTTTTTCAAGCTCTTTATATGCCTTTCAATGGTTTCATCGGCGACCTTTAGAGGAAGTCGAAGTTTTTGGCGGCATTCCTGCCATAAGGCGCGTTGTTTTCCCACTCCCTTACGACTCCTTATCCGGTAGAAATATGAGATAATCGACGCTACTGCAATTGCCAGGATAATCAATGTCTGATTCATGAAATCCTCCTTATGTAAATATTTTAACGCAGCTAACCGGCCACCTCAACTTCTTTGTTGGCAGGGATAAGTATCATGAGGTTAACTGTACAGTTTGCCTAGTGCCAAACACCTAAGGTCTTCTCTGTTGAAAGCGACCGAGTTTAGCATAATATAGCCTTATTTTATATGAGACTATTTACAAACTTCTCAACTTATTATTTAGCCTGTATGCTCCCAGACTGAGTTTAGGTTTTAACCTTTGATTGATGGTAAATCTGCATATAATATATCATCAACGGTTTATGAACTCAAGGATTGAGTAGGGAATCGAAGTGTGACAGGAAGAAAATAGGGATAGACATCTATTTTCTTTTACATCACCTCTGCGAAAACCTATAATCTATATATGCCAAGAATAGCCCGAATCGTTGCAATGGTCCTACTCAAGCGCAAGAATACATTGCGGAATCGATCAAGATGACCCCTTGGTAACCAACCAGCTTTTTGATTATATTGAGAAAGAACCAAAAGAATGGAAGAAATTTATAGAGGCGCCTGATAATCCCGATGAAATGAAAGGGATTAGGGAAAAGACCAGAGCAGGCCGACCTCTTGGACCCAATGATTTTATAGAAAGACTTGAAGGACAGCTTAAGAGGCTTTTTAAGTTAAAGCCGAAAGGAAGGCCTAAGATAAAAATATGAAAATCAGTAAATATCTTTTAGAAATTGTAGTATTCGTGTGTGGAGCGGTCGTTATGATGTTTGAGCTTGTTGGTTCAAGAGTGCTTGGACCATATTTTGGAACATCGCTTTTCGTTTGGACTAGCTTGATAGGTATTATTTTGGGGAGTCTTAGTCTTGGTTACTATTTAGGCGGAAAAATTGCAGATAAAAAATCCAGTTTTAAAAGTTTATCCCTGATTATTTTTTTAGCGGCAATTTCAATTGGCCTGACGGTTTTAATAAAAGACTTTTGGCTTTTTGTTTTGCAAAATAGTTTTACAGATATCCGAACTTCCTCGGTTTTAGCATCTCTTAGTTTATTTTTGCCAGCCAGCGTGTTTTTGGGAATGGTTTCTCCTTATGCTGTAAAATTAAAAATAAAGAACTTAAATACTTCGGCCTCAACGGTAGGTAATCTTTATGCAATATCGACCACTGGAAGCATCTTCGGAACATTTTTGGCCGGTTTTTATTTAATTCCACACTTCGGCACAAATAAATTATTGATTATTTTATCAATAACATTAATTATTATTTCGTTGGCACTTTCTGCAAAAAAAGACACTAGGATCAAGCTATCTGTTTTTGCTATTGTTGTTATTGGTTGGCTTGCAATTAGTGGACTTAATTATATGCTCCCCAAAAGCGGATTTATAGATGTTGATACGGCCTATAATCGTATTTGGATTTATAATCGTATTGATTTTAGGACAAATAAGATAGTTAAAATGATGGGAATCAACAACGAGAATCATTCGTCGATGTTTTTAGATAGTGACGAATTAGTTAACGAATACACAAAATATTATCATTTGGCAAAACATTTTAATCCGAATTTTAAAAAAACATTGATGCTTGGCGGTGCAGGGTATTCATATCCCAAAGACTTTTTACATAAATATCCCGAGGCAACAATTGATGTAGTTGAAATTGATCCCAAAGTGACCGAGCTCGCAAAAAAATACTTTAGATTAGAAGAAAATCCAAGGCTAACTATTTATCATGAAGACGGAAGGGTATTTTTAAACAAAACACAAGGAAAATATGATGTAATTTTTGGAGATGCTTTTAGTTCTCGTTATTCTTTGCCATACCAATTAACAACAAAAGAAGCGGTGCAAAAAAAATATAATATTTTGAATGATGATGGGATTGTTATATTAAACATTATTTCAGCGATAGAAGGCGAAAAAGGTAAATTTTTAAGAGCAGAATACGCAACATATAAAAGCCTTTTCCCACAAGTTTATTTATTTCCTGTGAGAGATTCGGGGGCCAGCAATATAGTTCAAAACATAATTTTAGTAGCCCTAAAATCTGAAAAAGATCAAACTTTTAATGACAGTGATCCAAAGCTAAATGAATATTTGCAGCATTTATGGAAAAAGACGGTTGATGCGGATATTCCAATTTTGACTGATAATTTTGCACCAGTTGCTTATTATATTAATAAAACGATTTAAAAAAATAGAATAAGACGAGGGACGTTTTATTTGTCTTATTTAAATAAATAGAAAAACTTCCCATTTTTTTTAGACAATTAATATTTTTTGCTTTTAAATTAAATAGATAGGGTTCTATGTTACTGTTTATCCCTTTCTGAAACCCTTTGTTTACAAGGCTTTTAAGAAGCTATTTTTCCACAGGTTTTACACACTTTCCCCATTTTTAGGTAAATTATTGTTAGTTTTAGTCCCTCTGTCATTGCGCGGGGAAAAGACTAGTTCTTTTATAATATTTTTCTCGATATCTGGATTTATTTTTCGATTAATTGTTTTTTTTTCATATTGGATAGAAAAGCTATCTGGATCTTTACGATATTTTACTAACAACTCAAATAATCTACTTCTCTTGATATTAAGCATTTGCAAAATATAATTAATCTTTATTTTTTTATCCAGATAACCTTTAAAAAATGATTTAACCTGATAATCGATAAGGTTTTTGTGTAATTGTTTGGACATAATTTAGAACCTCTTTCCCCTTTAAGATTTAGTTCTAGATTACATCTTTTTTTACCGTTCTAAGTTAGTCCACTTTTAAACTTTAAATCATTAAAAAACAGTCCGGTTTTATCTTTTAGATAGTAATGAGTAAAAAATATCTATAAGTAGTGTTAGTTAAATTTTAAAAGTGAACCATTTAAATTTTAAAAGTGAACACCCT